>JAUXIP010000037.1 GCA_030620935.1 Deltaproteobacteria bacterium
ACAGGAGAGGACACGAAAACCATACCCGGAGAACGACTGTGAACTGGCGACTGATCTGCAAGGTCCGAAATGACGACGGCGACGTCTATTGCGAAGCAACTATCCAAGGCGCCCAAAGAAGCTTTTCCTTGGCATCTCCAACCTTGAGCACCGCCGCGACTTCAAGGCCGAGAGCGCAGAGCTTGTCCGCGATGTAAGACGAGTTGGTATCGACCACTCGTCCGGTGATCAGCTCATCGCCGGTACTCAGAATCACGGCCTTCTCAATCATAGAATCTTTCCAAAAACGAGCAGGTGAAGAATTAAAAACGTATAAAGACCGGCCACCAAGTCGTCTAAGATCACGCCGAGACCCCCTGAGAGCTGTTCCGCCTGGCGAGCGGGGAACGGCTTTATAATATCGAAAAGGCGAAAGAGAAAGAAAGCCGCAAGTATGGGTCCGAGCCTGAGAGGCAAGAGGAAGTTAGCCAGCAAAAAGCCCGCCATCTCATCGATGACGATCTTGCCACAGTCCTTCTCGCCCAAGATCGCCTCTCCCTTTTCGCAGAACCAGGTAGCCATCGCGATGAACACGATCAGTGTCACTAAAGTAAGAGGTAAAGAGACAGAGGCGATACGATTTAAAGCGATAGAGAGGGGAATGGCCAGAAGGGTGCCGACGGTTCCGGAAGCCCAGGGGGCATATCCTGTTCCCGCACCCGTGGCAAAGAATAAGATGAGTGTCTCAAGTCTAAAAATACGACGTCCTGACTCAATAATGTTCTCTAGCCATTAGCGTTTTTTTGTTTGGGAAGTCAACAGGGTGTTGAAAAACCCTGTTTTCAGACCGGTCAAAAAGGTCCCAGATGCGAGGCGCGAGAGAAATCGACGAGCGGAGGCGTACTTGAGCAGTACGTCGGAGCGAGGCGGTCGAGCGCAACGAAGCAAATGGGCCTTTTTCAACGGTCTGTCAAACAAAAAATAGCCGCCGGGCGAGGGCTTGGCACCTGAAGCCTAGCACAGAGAATTTCAGACCGAAGTCAGATAAAAGTAGAAGGCAAGAAAAACCTTCTAAAGATGATCTCCAGCAAAAAGAGAACCAGAGCCAGAAAAATCGGGTAGGACCGAAGGGGGCTTGCGGTGCGGACGACTTCCTGCGTGCTCAAATCTCGCCTTTCCTGCGGGTTTATTTCCCCTCCAGTGGCCTGAGCCAGCCGCTCCAGCAAAGAGATATTGAAACTCCCCTTGGGAATTTCGGCCCTCGGATCAAAAGCCAAGGTATAACGGAGAGGCTGATACGAGAGCTTCTGCTCGCCTCGTTCCTCGGTGAGCGTAATGCGGTAATCACCGGGGGCGGAAAATGGCAGTGTTGTTCGGTAATGGCCCGGTGCCAATTTCTGCAGCAAACCCTCCCCGTTGGCATCTTTCCCGCTGAAGGAGTAGCGAAAAAGGCTGCCGTTGTCTTTTTCCCTGTAGAGATAAAAATCCATGACAGACTGATCGCCTGAGGGGTTGATGCGGATCTCGTGCGGCGGGAGGGATTTCTTCGGCGGAGTTAGCCACTCGAAGATCTCCGCCCAAAATCTCTCCAAAGCATTCCATCGCATCCACTCCTTGGTCCAGCGACCGTGCAGATCCGTCGTGAAAGCGGCTGTTTTACCCTTGCCGTAGTTCCAAGAGGCCAACAGCGGATCCCATTTCCCCTCTTTCGGGATGATCAAGTCCAGAACCGCGCCCCTTTTGATTTCCGTCTCAATGTAGCCTTTTACGATAGGATAAGACCTGACGGGAAAGCCCGCCAAAATCTCGGACCCTCTTGCGGATACGGGCCTATGATCCCCTTCCGTCGGGGGCTTCTCCGGGGGCTCTTTCTGTATCTGCTGCAAGACGATTTGCGGCAAGCTGGTAGGGTCGTAGGTGTGATGAAAGAGTCCGCCGCCGTATTGAGCGATTCTCTTGAGCAGCGGGATATTGGCCTTATCCCCGATGGCGACGGTGGAGATGGTGATCTTGAGCTCGTTCTTCATTACGGTCACCAAATCGACATAATCACCTCCGCTGCCGCCGGTCTCCCCGTCGCTCAAGATGATCACATGTTTCCGGCTTGCCTTTTTTCTTTCGAGTTGGCGCTTGGCTTCGACGATGGCGGGATAGAGGTAGGTCCGGCCGCCGGCCTTCAAGCGGCCGATCTGTGAAGCTACGGTTCTGCGATTTCTCTCCACGGAGCCCAGAGGAACAACGACAAAAGGACTGACGTCGAAGCCCACGACACCAAGCAGATCTTTATCCTTGAGTTGGCTTGCGACCGCCTTGGCGGCCTCCTTGGCATAGAGGAGCTTATCTTGATCGCGCATGCTGCCGGATTTGTCGATCACGAGAATCACGCCCCTATTTCGCTCTTCCTTTCTCGGCTCTTTAAGCTCTACCGGCAGGATCTTTTCAATCGGCGTCTGCCGATAGCCGCCGGGACCGAAACTATTCTCCCCTCCCAACATGAGGAAGGCGTTTCCCACGGCCACGTGACGCTTAATCGCTTCTAAGTAGCCGGAAGGAAATTTGCCTCTCTCGACATTGTTGAAGATAACGATTCCGTACTGGTCGGGAGAAGGCGGAAACGAATCGGAAGTAACCGACGTAGTCTCAAACCCGCGCCGCTCGAGAATCTTTCTTAAATACCTCCCTTCTTCCCTGCGACCGTTGATCAACAGCGCCTTTTCCTTGGCTTGCGCTGCCGTCCACGAGGTTGCTTGATTATCCAGAGAGAAAGTATCTAAAGCCGGAACGCGCGGCACAAAGCGGGCGCTGAAGGAGACCATCGGCCCGTCGGAAAGAGCGGTCTCGTAGTTGAAGATATGGCTGCCGGGCTGAATCACTATGGCCTCGCTTTTAAAAGTCCGACCGTTGCGCGCGAGGACCAGATCCCCTTTTACCTCGTGGGCATTTTGGTTTTCTATGACGACCTTCAAGCGGACAGATTCCCCGCTCGTACCCTGGTGTGGTGTCAGGACTTTTTTAATCGCCACGTTGACAGCCTCGGGTGCTTCAGGCGGCACCAAAGGAAAAATTTTAAGACCTGACACCGCCAGTGAAGAAAGCATCTGCTCCACCGACCCAGCGGTTTCCCAACCGTCGGTAAACAGGAGGACAGTCCGTGGGGCCGCAGGCAAACGCACAAGAGTGGAAAGGAGGTTTTCCAGATTGGTCTCTTCCGGTTTGATGGAACTGCTCAAGCCTTCATCCTCCATCCCCTGTTCCGAGTCTGTTACTTCCCTAACCTGGCCGCCGAAAATAAAGACGCGGTCTGTAGGGCCAAGGACGAGACTTTTCCTGGCGCTTTGCTCCATCCACGTTCTCATTCCCAAAGGGATGCTGCGGGAGAGATCGAAGGCAAAGATCCGCTCGCCTGCCTTGGTTACCTCGCTGACACGCTCAGGCCCCGCCAGTGCGAGAACCAACAGCAAAAAGATCACGGAGCGCCACACAATCACCGCGAGGAAGCGCTGCCGCAGCCGTAACCAGAGGAGAGGAAGGAGCAATAGAAGCAGGAGAAAAAAAGGCTTGGCCAAATGGATATGTGAAAAAAAGTCCGTCATGGCCGGTGCCTTTATCCTCTACGACCCGCAAAATCCGGCTGGCTGACAGGCGGATTCAAAAACCACTCGATGAAGAGAAGCAAGAGGGAAATCAGAAGGAGATAAGGCCAAAAAGAGTGAAAGAAAGAGGGGCTGCTCAATATCCCCGATCCCTCCCGTCTCAAGGAGATAGGCTGAGGGCGGTTGAGATCAGATTCCTTTGTGTCCTGGAGGTTGACCGCCATGAAGCGCGTCTCTTTACCTTGACCTACTTGGTATAACCCCTGAAAGAGAGTCTTGGAGAAGAAGGTTTGGCTCTCGTTTAGCGGAATCTTTTCCTCTTTCGGAGTCAACAGAAACTCGGCCCTGTGCATAGTGGGCAAACGAAGCGGCTCTCCTGTGGCGGTAGTAACGCGGCCGGTCCCTTCGTAGAACCACTGCAAAAAATTAAGAGTAAAAATCGAGACCGGAAGATTTCTCTGCCCCAGATAGGGAAAGGGATCAAAGCCGAGGACCAAGTAGCGAAACCCCTCATGCTCCAGAGTTACGGCAAGCGCCCCCTCGGCGCTTTTGATAACAGCCTCCCCAAAAGAGGAGGGCTTCAAAGGTCGGGCATAGGTGGGATGAAAAAGGGCAAAGTTCACGTAGCGGGTGAGAGGATGAGGGTCGCTCCAGTCTGAGATGATGGGTCGGGATAACGGTTTTTCCAGACCGACCAGAGGATTTTCGTCGGGCGGGAGCACAAAGAGAGCATGGCTTCGCGGCAGACTGGCGGGAGCGGAATAGTGAAAAATCTCTAGGGCATGGCCCTCGTCTCTGCTCCTCTCGTAGGCCTTGGGTGAAATCACCTTCACTCTTAGGCCAGGAATGGAGCTAAGACTCTGAAGCGCCTCAGGCCGAGGGGAGATGCCTAAAACATCCAAACCCCTTGCTGCCGACGGAACAGCAAAGCGGCGATTATCGAGCGCCAGCCCATCGTTTACCCTTAGCTCGGCCTCGTAATGTGGGAGGGAGGGAAAGCCCTCGAATGAAACAGCAATGGTTTTCCGGGGAGGTATGATCTGTACGCGCCTGGAGAGGAGCTTCCCGCCGCCTTTTAATAAAACCTCGACCTTCTCTTCCTTAGAGGAAAAACTCGTCACCTCAATTATCGCCTTTAACTGGGAAGAGACAAAGGAAGGGCCGGCAATATAAAAAGAAGTGACGGCAAGGTTGTCTTTGGGTCGGCCCACAGTGACGACCTTGATGGTTTCGTCGCGACCCTGAACCGGATGGTCCGTCAGGAAATAGATGCGCTCGTATTTTCTTTCTTCTGCCAGACGCAATAGTTCCTCTCCGTAACTCTTCGGAGGCTCTCCCAGATCGTAAGGTCTGAACGTGGTGATAAGAGTGGACGCCTGCTCAGGCCCTAAAGCCTCTTCTCCGATACGTTCGAGGTCTGGGACGATGACAAAGAGATTGACCCGAGCGTTCGAGGGAACCTCACGCAGCAGATCGCGTGCTTCCGCTTGAGCTATTTCAAAGCGGCTTTTCTGCCCCTCGCCGGCCTGCATGCTCGCCGAGTTGTCTATGACGATGGCTAGATTCAGCGGCCGTGCGGAAAAAACCGGCTCCCCCAAAGCTAATATCAACAGCAAAAGGAAAAAGAGTTGCAGAAAGAAGGCAAGAGGAAGCCTGAGCCTCCCCCAAGGCCGTCCCGCGGAACTGCTGGAAAACTCCTTGAGAAGGAGCAGGCTGGAGAAAACCAGCCGACGCGGTCTTCCTCGGATCAGGTATGGGATAAGAAGAAGCGGCAAAAGGAATGAGGTGTAAAGCGCTGCCGGGTTTAGAAACTCCATGATTATTTGAACAGTCCGATCGCCGGCAAAGTCTCCAGGACAAACTCGCTTAGTTCTTGGTCCGAGGAAAACAGGGAATAATGGATCCCGACCTGATGGCAAAAGCTCCTAAGCTCGCGATTGTGATGCTCCAGCCTCTCCCGATACTGCCTGGAAAGATCGTCTGTCCACTGAAGTCTTATCTCCGCCCGGCTCTCGCTGTCCTCCAACACCAACCCCCCGCGGGGAAAAGGCGGATCGATTTCTTGCCGCCCCAGAATCTGGATCACGGAGATATCGAGGTTGAAGGCGCGAAGCGCGTTAAGCCCCTGCTGATAGGAAGGAGCAGGCATGAGAAAGTCGGAGAGGAGAATTGCTTTGCCGGGACGGCGAATTTTTCTCAAGTGCTCGCCTAAAGCAGGGGCTAGATCCAGGGGACCTGACGGAGAGACGGAAGAGACAAAATCGACGCAGTCGACCATCCGATGGCGGCCCCGATAAAAAGGGGAAGAGGAAAGCGCTGGGAGTTCCCGCAAAAGATGGAGTTTTACGTGGTCGTGGTTGGCCAAAACCACGTATGCCAGAGCCAGGGCAACGTGACAGGCCGGAGAAAATTTTTCCTGGATGGAAGGGAAGGCCATGGAGCCGCTGGCGTCGATAAAAAGGTAAACAAAGAGATCGACCTCCTCGCGGAAGAGCTTGACGTAGAGGCGATCGCTACGGGCAAGAATTCCCCAGTCGACATAGCGGATGTCATCCCCGGGAGAATACAGGCGGTAATCGGCAAACTCCAGACTGGTTCCCCGGCGCGGAGAGGAATAACTCCCGGGTCTGCTACCCAGCACCTCCTTGCGGGTTTGCAGCCTGAGACACTCCAGACGGCTAAGAAACTCGGGAGTGAAGGGAGCGGGTAGCATGACGGCTAATTCCGCGGGACTTTCTCTATAAGCGCTGTCAGTATCTGGTCCGGGCCGACATTTTCCGCGTCGGCCTGAAAGTTGAGAATCAGACGATGGCGCAGGGAGGGATAGATCACCTCCTCTATATCCTCATGGCTCACATGGACTCTGCCCTCGACCAGGGCGTTGGCCTTGGCTCCGAGGATAATCGACTGAGCCCCGCGGGGGCTTGAGCCGAAGCGCAGGTATGCTTTGACCTCAGAGACGGCCGCCTTGTCCTTCAACGCTGTCGGCTGTGTGGCATGAACCAACCGGACAATATAATCCTCAAGCGGCGGAGCGATAACCACTTCGCGCACTAAGAGCTTCATGTCGGTGATAGTTTGCTTGCTGTTTTCTCGGAGCACACAGGTTATCCCCTGGCTGCTCGCGCCGGTAGTGCGCTGTAAAATCTCTCTTAGTTCATCGGGTGATGGAGACAAGACCAGAAGTTTAAAGAAAAAGCGGTCCAGTTGAGCTTCAGGCAGAGGATAGGTTCCCTCTAGCTCAACCGGATTCTGGGTCGCGAGAACCATGAACGGGGCCTCTAGGGGAAAGGTCTCGCCGAATACGGTTACTTGTCGCTCCTCCATAGCCTCTAAAACCGCCGACTGGGTCTTAGGGGTGGCCCGGTTGATCTCATCGGCGAGGACGATCTGGGCGAAAATCGGTCCTTTCTTAAATTGGAATTCTCTTCGCCCATTGCTTTCGGTGAGCACCTGAGTCCCGATAATATCCGAGGGCATAAGATCCGGCGTAAATTGAACCCGCTTAAAAGAAATGCCCAAGGCCTGGCTCAAGGATTTAACGAGCAGGGTCTTGCCCAACCCCGGCACGCCTTCGACAAGGACATGACCGCCCGCGACGAAAGCAAGCAGGACTTTGCGGATGGCATCCTTGTGGCCGACGATAACCTTCTTAACCTCTTCCTCCAGCAGCAAAAACAACTCGCGAAATTTCTCTGGCTCCATCACTTTTCCTTCCTCATTTCGACACAGTCTCCTATCGAATCACTGCGCGATACTCCAAGGGCAAGGGCTGCTTTTCGGCAGAGGCGGCCTGGGAATCAGGCCCTCGCAACGGGACGTTACTGATCGGCACCCTCGGTTTCAGCCCTACTTTTTTACCCGCGCTGCCTTGGCCGGGAGAATCGCTCATCTGCGTCTCGGGCAACTGAACGGTGATAAATCGCGCGCCTTTGATCCCCTGCTCTCCTCCCTCTCCCGGTCGCAAGAAACGCTCGGGTTCTTTGCCACTCGGAAGCCCCTTCCCCTGCTGCGTGCCACCCTTTTGCTCCGGTTTGCCCTCTGCCTGATTCTTTATTTCCTTTTTCTCCTCACCCGGCTTATCGAGCCTATCTGCTCTACCCTGTTGCCCTTCGCCTCTGTATTCACCTTCCTCCTGCCCCTTCATCTGGGCAAATTTCCCTCCTTTAAGATCCTTACCTTCCACTGCACTCAACTCGCCCTGTGCGTCCCCTTCGCCTCCTTTGCCCGAATCCTTTCCCTCGCCCTCTCCATCTTCGGGCAAATTCGTTGTGATTCCCCCTCCTCCCTCGTTCTGATCTTTTCCCAACCCCTGCTCCAAGCGCCGAAGGGCATCCGTCACTTGACCCAACAAATCATCTCCATCTCCTTGCTGCTGTAGCGCCGCTCTCATCTGTTCCACCCTTTTGAGCAAATCCTCGATTAAGAGCCGTTTTTCATCGACGGAGAGCCGGTCCGTTCCCAACTGAGCAGCCGCAGCTCCAAGGACCTCCGCCAACTCTGCGAGATGGGGCACACGAGACACCTCTTGAGCCAGTTCCCTTATAGACCATACCCGAGGCGTCGGGGAAAAAACGACCGCGAGCAAATGGAATAACAAGATAACGGCTAGGGTGCCGATCAAAGAGGCAAAAAAGGAGCGCTTGATCCGATAGGGGAAATCCTTCTTCAGACTAATGCGATGCTGGAGGTTGGCGGCCTCACGCCGCAAACGGGCGATTAAAGAAGACGAATATAACGATGGATCGATGGTTGCCAAGGTGACAAACCTGTCCTTGCCCTCGACCCGCTCATCGATCAAACGGGCGGTCGTGGGGACCGGTGGAGACTTCAGACGGTAGCGGAGAATTCCTAAGAGTAAGGTGATTCCCAGAGCGCTACCTACGGCTAAGATGAGAGTCTCCCGGGAAATCAAAGCCAAGTGATTGACAATGATTGCAACATAACCGAAAGCAAAAAGAGGGGGGGCAAAAACAAAGAGAAAATCCCACAGGACGTGTCTATTAAGACGACCGGCTAAGAGCCCCACCAGACTTTCGGCCGATGCCGCTTCGATTCCTACCGCAGGTTTCTTCATGCCGCATCAATATAGCATGCTCGGCACTGCTCGATAAGTGTATGTCCCAAGAGGCATTTTTTTATTTGCCGCGACAGTATCATCTCTTTCTCTGATATTTGTTCACAGCACGGTTATGCTCGTCCAGGGTTACGGAAAAGAGATGAGAGCCGTCGTTTTTTGAGACAAAATAAAGATAAGGCACTGAAGCCGGGTAAAGAGCAGCCATAAGAGAGGGCAACCCCGGATTGCAGATGGGACCGGGAGGAAGCCCCTGGATGCGATAGGTGTTGTAAGGGCTCCAACTCTGGAGATCTTTTCGGGCTAAATTGCCGGCGAAGTTTTTGAGACCGTATATCACCGTGGGATCACTTTGCAGAAGCATCTGCTTTTTTAGCCGGTTATGAAAAACGGCAGAGACTAACGGGCGTTCGGCGTCCAGCCCCGTCTCCTTTTCGATGATTGAGGCCAATGTCACTACCTCGTGAAGACTAAGACCGATCGCGACGGCGCGCTTTTTCATCGTTGAGTTGAATACTTCCTGAAACTTTTGGACCATAGTTATTAGAAGGTCTTTTTCTTTCAAGGGGGGTGCAAAATGGTAAGTATCTGGGAAAAGATACCCTTCAATACTCCCGGCTTCAACTTTGAAAAGAGAAAGAAGTTTCGGACTGGCAGTTGCTGCAAGAAAGCGCTCTCTGTCGGTTACCTGCGCATCATCCAGCAAGTCCGCGGTTTCCTTTATCGTTAGTCCTTCCGGAATCGTCACTTTATAAAGAACCACTCTGCCAAGAACCATACGATTCAGAACCTCCCGGGGTGGGAGCGGCAGCTCAAAGCGATAAAGTCCCCCTTGAATCTTCCTGTCTTTAGAAAAGAGTCGAGCCCAAAGCGAAAAAAGCCTCTCATTGGGGATCACCCCCTTGGTCCTCAACTTATGTACGACGGATGAGAAGGGCTCTCCCGGATCTATTCTAATTTCTACCGTGCCGGTTCTTTCTAGAGAGGGATACGAAAGGACCACGAACACAAAACCAAGGAACAGAAAGACAGAGATAGAGATAAAAAGGATGGTAGTGAGAAGATATTTCAACATCGAGAAGACAGAGGACGCAGCTAGACGCCTTGCTGGAAAATCATTGTTGTTAAGTCCAACCCCAAAAATTCTACAGGATCTCTTCTTCGACGATCGCCTCGCAGGGTGCTCAAAAAGATCTCAGATGCGAGGCGCGCGAAAAATCGACGAGCGGAGGCGTACTTGAGCAGTACGTCGGAGCGAGGCGATTGAGCGCAACGAAGCAGATGAGGCTTTATCAGCAGCCTGCCTAGTTTTCCGTCAGATTGACCTTCATCCAGCCTTCGACCTGCCTCAAGAAACCGGCAAAAGGCTCTTCTCCTGGCTCCCGCGCGAAGTAGGCTTTGCGCATGTAGTCGAGTGCGCCCGAATAATACTCAAATTTTTTCGATAGCTCTTGAAAAAGGACGAAGCCGGTGCGGTAAAGAGAGAGGTCCAACTCAGAAACCGTCCAGTAAGATCGCTTGCCTTCTTCGAGATAGTAGTCTAGAAATCCTCTTCCCTCGACATGGGAGCGAAAGATACCGCTCATGAACAAAGTGTAATCTCCAAGATATTTGCGCAGGGCCCTTTCTCTAAGTAGCTGATTTTCCCGCGCCGCCTTCGGCTGGGTCCCCGCTGAGATTCCTACCACGCTCTCTAACTTCCTTTCTTCCGGCGTGCGGACCCAATAGAGACGATCGGTAGAGGCAAAATCGGTCAGCACGTCCGCAACATATCCGGCGACCGTGGCGTCGTTAATCCCCAGTTGCGAGAAGCTCTGGCGAGTCAGATCGAGAAAGAATCTTTGTAGTCGCTCACCGCCTATTCTCTTTCCCATAGCAAGTTTCTAATAATACCAAATTTAAGGTTTTTTTTAAAGGTTTCTCTTCGGGCCGAATTTCTTTCTTGGCCATTCCGGAGAGTAGAGCTATAATAAAGCTCCACAGGCTTACGTCCGTGGTATCTTTAATTGCTTCGGCGGAATCCGCCGAAGCAACACACCCTCCTTCGCACTTCGAGCTACGGAGGGTCCGTCCAACGCATACATCCTCGGGCTTGCGCCCGGGGTCTTTTGCGTAGGCGGATAAGTCCACCTTTTCCTGATTCAAGGAGGTGATTATGGCCAGGAACCTGCGAGAGATTTTCTTTCGACTGGATGGCGCTTGGGCCTCGTTCGAGCTTAATTCGATCCGCAAGCGGGAGGATTATTTAAAACCCTTCAGGGTGCTGAG
>JAUXIP010000108.1 GCA_030620935.1 Deltaproteobacteria bacterium
ATGGCCTCTCGCCCAATCGTGAAGTTGAGATTAATCGGTATCTTTCCCGCCATGAGTAACGCGATGTTGGCCAGTGCTCCGCCGACCGAGGCGGGAAGCAGAATCCCGACCATGGTGTCTTTCGGGTACCGCTCGGCAAACCAACGGGATAAGAGGAGTCCGGCAACCAGTGCTCGACCGTATGTGAGTTTTCTACCGGTCGAATCGGCCATGCAAAAGGAAAACCACCGCCGCTTAGCTGTTTTTAAGAACTTGAGGTGAAGGAGATCCCGTTTGGATCGCCGGTGTTGCACCGCCTCGGTTCCCAACTCCATAAGGGTCTGTCTTAAATCTTGGACGGTGCTGGTGGCCAGCATGGGCCGGCCGAACGAAGCGATGACCGGATAGGGGATCCGCTGTGGCCATTTCCAGAAAAAGCGCCCTTTTTTGAAACTGAAAATGCTCCCCCATAAACGGTCCAAGTGAACCGGTATGACAGGAAGATCAAATCCCTCGACAATCTTTTCAAAACCTCTTTTTAGGGGAAGGAGATTGCCGGTCCGGCTGATTGCCCCCTCGGCGAATATACACACGACATGGCCCTGCCGAAGCTCCTCCCGTGCCCTTTCTAGTGATTCGACAATTTCCGTTCGATTTCGCCCTGAAACCGGGATCGCTTTCATCATGCGAAAGAGCCAATGGAGCCACCAGATCTCGTAATAGGGACGATAGACCATGAAGCGGATAAAACGTTGGAGGCATGCTCCGATAATAAGCCCATCGACGTGAGAGAGGTGGTTGCAGACAAGCAATGCGGGGCCACGGAAAGGGACATTTTCCTGACCGACGATACGGATTTTGTAAATGGTATGGGTTAGTATCCACAAGGTGAAGCGGATCAGAAATTCCGGCAGGATGATCAGGGCGTAGACGGTTGCAGCAAGAGTGAAGAGTCCGAAGATGAAAAGAATCTGTGTGGCGGGGAGACGGACAAGATCATGCAACAACCAGAGAACTCCCGAGGCCAGGAGAATTCCCACCGTGCTTAAGAAATTGGCGGTGGCGATTAATTGGCCCCTCTCCTCACGTCCGCTTCGCTGTTGGAGTAGGGCAAATAAAGGCACGATGAAGAGCCCGCCCGAGAATCCAAGTAGAGAGAGTTCTACGGAAATCTCAGCATAGGAGGGTGCAGGCGAGGAGAGCAGCAGAGAAAAGATCCCCATGCCGATCGAGCCCAGCGGAACTAAGCCCAGTTCCACTTTGTCACCGGAGAGGCGCCCGGCCGCCAGGCTGCCGATTCCGATCCCGATGGCAAGAGACGTTCCTAAGAGGCCAATCCGAAAATCGTCCAGATCCATGATCTCTTTGCCGAAGAGAATCATATCCATTTGCAATAAGGCCCCCAGAAACCAGAAGTAAGAGATCCCCAGTACCGTGAGCCATAAGGTTTTGTCATCTTGAAGCCGTCTGATCCCGGTTCCGATTTCGGCCCAGGGGTTGAGTCGAAGTGATTTTGGGGAACCTGATGGCGGCACCTTGGAAATCCCGAAACTCGTGAGTGCTCCGGTGATGGCTATCATGACCAGAGCGAGACCGACCCATGCCAACTGATCTTCCCAAGCGGCGACCATAGCGCCGCCGATAGAGGTTCCCAGGATGATAGCCAGGAAAGTGCTCATCTCCAGGAGACCGTTGGCTCGGGAGAGATCTTTGTCAGGAAGCATCTCAGGGAGGATGCCGTACTTGGCCGGACTAAAGAAGGTGGACTGAAGGCCCATGAGAAAGACGATACCGAGCATCAATTCAATCCGTTCCGACAGAAAGGCCAGGATGGCAAGCCCCATGACGATGATCTCGAAGGCCTTGGTGACAACGAGCACACGACGTTTGCTGAATACATCGGCGATGTGGCCCGCGTAACCGGAGAAAATGAAAAACGGCAGAATGAAAATAAAAGCCACTAAAGTAAGATAGCCGCTGCCACCACCCGTACGCATTGCTAGATTTACGGCAAGAAGGGAAACCACTATCTTGTAGACGTTGTCGTTAAAGGCACCGAGGAACTGCGTCCAGAGGAAATACTGAAAACCGGAGTGCCGGAAGGTGTCTGTGTATTTACCTGTGGTCATGAGTCACGACCTGTCATATATCGAATCGATTGCGTAGATGAGCTGGGACTATCGGGCAGGAATCCTGCGGCTTGCGGAACAACCGATGGCGGATGCGGGCAATCTGGTCGTAAACCCAGTCCCTCGCAGCCACAGGTACCCATCTGATAAGCCCGGCGAGCAACCGCCAGAATCCTCCCAGACGCTGCAGAATATAGACGACCGCAGTGGAGCGAGTGAGCAGTTTCCCGTCAGGGGATAGCAAAACAATACTGTCAGGAACTGTGGCCCGAGTTGATTCCGGGACAGCAGCCCGGAAGAGATCGCTGTCCAGAGGAGCAAAACGGAAAAGACCCGCGCCGTCCCTTGCCAGCACAAAGCACACAAATCCATGACACATGCCGCAGTGGCCGTCATAGAAGATTCTGTCTATCTTATCCACGTCTTTGTATGCCTCATCCTGGGTCAACGACCCTTGTACCCGGTCCCAATGTTAGACCAGTTTAGCCGGTCCGGTCAAAAGCGCTGCAAGTAAAGCCGCAGGCCATGGGAGATTTACATCGGAAACTCTTTTCACATCACGCCTTGGCTGTTTTGAGTAGTGCAAGGTCGGTGCCAGACGGGCTTAGAGTTAGTTGATTACCGGGCCTAATCCGTATCTATCTGTTATCATTGGAGAAAAATGAACTCAGCCGGGCAATGACCGCTAAAAGTTTAGAGGGCTTGTGGCTATCCAATAAGGCACTTTGCAAAGAAGTGTCTAACAGTCTTGGCACCTGAAGGTATTGTGGCATTGATCCGTATCTTCCTAGTTTATTTGAGGCGAAAAGGGCGAGACAAGCCAGCGCAATTTTTAGGGCAAGGATTCCATTGCTTTGTTCGGGTGTGATAATTCAGCCAGAAGCTGACGGACCGACGACTCCAATGAGATTGTAACCTCCCTAAGAGTGGCGCGCTTATCCCTTTGATACCGTGGAAAATAGGGCATGAGATTTAGCGGCTCCCCTATGCTCATAACCGCTTTTCTCGGGCCCCGGATTTTTTTTCGTCCGAACACCTCCAACTCCAGCAATCCGAGCACGTCCAAAAACCTTTCGGCGGTGAGTGTCTCCCGAACGTAGCCGTCATAGAGCGCAACAAAGCGCAGCACCCGCCAAAGATCATCATAGAGTCCGCGGGCTGCCTCCTGGCGGTCATGGTGCAGCTCTCGCTCGTACTCAGGACCTTCCGCTTCGCTATAAACGATCCGGTCGACGGTATTAAAGAGGTCACGGATGCGGTCGAGTAGGGGTTGCTCAGGTCGTAGTGAGATACCAAGGGCTGTTGCGACGCGGGAGACAATCAGCTCCTTTATCTGTTGAACTCGCTCGTTGAAACCGGCTCCCTTGGCCGGGCGGATGTTATATGCTTTCTCATTTGCATTTAATACGACTTCCCCGACACGGCGGAGGCGGTCGTACAGAGTTAGGGATTCTGAGTTTTGGATTGAGAACAGTTTGAGTTCGAGTCGCCTAAGCGAGCGGTCAATTTCGAGACTCATGTCCTCAACGTAAACGTACTTGATAGCGATGGGCACGAAGAAGAGCGGGGGCAGTTCGCCCTCCTTCGCCAAATCTTCATACGCCCAAAACGCAAACTGCGTCACACCCTGCTGAAAGGGCATGACGGTATCGTTCTGCCAGCAGGTATGCCCTTCCGGGAAGATGACCAGCCAGCGCTTGCCGTCTGCCAGAAGCTGGCGTGTCGTGCGGAATGAGCTTTTGTCCGGCGCGCCTCTGATGATAGAATAAACCCCGAGCCTCTGAGCCAACCAGCCCACCAGGGGATTCCCCTCGAAAACCTCTTTGGTCGCCAGATAGTTGAACTCCTCGTCCAACAGCTTGGACATGTGAAAGAGAATATACGGCTCTAATCCTCCCGAGTGGCTTGGCGTGAGAACGACCCGTTGTCTTTGAAGTTTCCTTAGGCGCTCAAAATCTTTCTCGTTTACTTCTATCGCTACGGTCTTCAGCACCAGGCGTAAAGCCAAGGGCAGCAGCCGCTTTGCCTGCCTAATAAAAAACGGGTTGGTTTTAGGGGGCCGGAATATAAAAGGTTTCGGTTTTTTCACTATAGGCCAGACCATCAAATACTCTGCCAAGGATTTTAAACTCCAGAGATAGCAGATGCTAAGTAATTAAGCCATTAGCTCTCTATCATTGTTCTTAGAAATGAAAAATCGTTGCATTGGATTCCCAGGCTCTGAAGGACCAGGGCTTGGCGGTCAAATGAGCTGGCCGACTTCAGCGTTTTGCCTTGGACCCTGCCCAGGACGGGGTAAGAGAAAACGGGGAGCGGATAGTCAGTTCCAAAAATCAATCGCTTATGGAGCTCAGGATGTCGGCGCAGAAGAAAGAGGGTTCTCACGCGATTGGGAAGCGTTAAGGCCGACGTGTCTGCATAAAAATGGGGATACTCTCTTGCCAACTCCCGAAAGACCTTGAAGTAAGGCTCGGGAAACATCAGGCCGTAGCTGCAGGCGTGTGCTGCAATTACCCACACGCCCTCTTCCAAGGGAACTCTCAATCGCTTTGGATCTCCGGCACGCTGGTCCTGGCCTATGAGGCTGAATTCATATCCAACGTGGCTCAGGAGCGGCATCTTATGTTCGGCCAGCGCGCGATAAAAAGGCACGTAGCGTTTATCGGCAGGATCGAAACGCTGCGAATTAGGAAGGATCTTGACTAGAACTGCTCCTTCTTCTGCGCACCGCGCCAGCTCGTCTAAGGCATCGCTCCGCTGCGGGTTAATTGAAACCCCGGGAAGAAAATAATCCGGGTATTGATTAGAGATCCGGAACACATAGCGGTTTGAGATCAAGAAATCCGTTTGCGCTTGATCCAAGCGACCCTGCTCGTCATACACTCCATCCAATCCCAGGAGAACGACCTGCCCGACTTTTTCAGACCGCTTAAGCTCGGCCAGCAAGCGTTCTAGATAAGTAGCGTTTGCCGCTGCCGGACGGCTGAGGTCTACTCCTTGTTTCCAGAGCATGAAGCGCGACAAAGGGCTTCTTAACATTCTAGGGGAGACGTAACAGCCGTTATCCCCCTCAGGCAGGGCTGCCAGATGAACGTGGATGTCAATCACCGCTGTTGCTCTTTTATCCAACGATCACTGGCAATTATGCTTACATTTATATTTAGCGAATTCACCATTGATTAATAAAATCTCAAGATTGATCGACAGTTTTCCAGATTTTCTTAGTTTAGTCCGGCGTACTCGATCAGTCTGAGGAAATAATAGACCAGCGGGACCACCATTATAAGGCTGTCGATACGGTCCAGCAATCCTCCGAATCCCGGTAACCACGCACCGGCATCCTTAGCTCCGAACTCGCGCTTAATGACAGACTCAACTAGGTCACCCCAGATGGCGCCCAGCGCTATTAGGGGAGGAAGCGCGACAAGTAACAGCAACATGGTCTCGTCCGGCAGAGCAAAATGCAAGAGCCCAACGCCCAAGTAAGCCCCTAGCAGATTTCCAGCTGCACCCTCGTACGTTTTGTTTGGGCTGACCTGCGGGGCCATCTTGTGCTTACCGAATGTCTTGCCGATAACAAACGCTCCTACGTCGCTGGCAGCAACGGCCGTTCCAACAGCGAGGAGGATGCCTGGTCCATCCTCGACCCATTTATATATGAGGACAGAGTGAGCCAGGAACCACGAGATATAAGCCCACCCCGTGGCTGCGAACGCTAGATGGCGAATTCCTTGTCGACCATCTCCGAATGTCAATGGTTGCAGTGTGGCGACGATGAGTAGAAGTGCGGGAAGAAAATAAAAAGCATCGAGATCTATCAGGGCTACTGGCGCCGGAATTAAGCCGAATGTAAGGAGCACGACACGGTACTTTGGTGGCAACTGGACCAAAGTTGCGTACTCTCGCAACGCCTGGAAACTAATGAAGGCAACCAGTATCGCAGTTGTTATCTGGCCGCAAAAGATCGCCAGAAAAAAGGTAGACGCGATGACGACCCATGTCCTCCAGCGCTCGAATAATACGTCCTCTTTGAGATGTCGAAATTGTCCGCGGCCTCGAATCAGGATAACTAGAAGTCCCAAACCGAGCAGCGCAGCCAGGCGATAGGCTGTAGGAAGGAGCAACTCGTTTTCGAAAGGATTCGAGAACCACATAGGTCTGTTGGCTTACCGTCTTGGCACTAAGATTGCCGTAGCGCCTGAGCGGCTCGGCGCAACCGCAGCGCAGCCGTCAAGGCACCTCCCAGAACGACCAGCGCCAGAGCAGATGCCATGGGTCCCCATCCAAGCTGAGGTCCCCAGGTAAAATACCACGACGATGGCATTATGCCCGAGTAGACTGCAGCCAATATCACAAGGCACATTCGCTGCTGCTTTGCCATAGGACCACTGAAGTCGCTTGGCGCACCAGCCGTTCTGGCCGTTGAACGTACGTATGCGACGAACAAAGCCACGCAAGCCGCCAGGTACCCAAGCTCTACACTTCCCCCTGCAGCATAACCCGAACCGATCAGTACCACCGCATCTGAAATGCGGTCCGGCACCTCGTTATAAAGTGCGCCGACTCGAGTGGCCTTCCCCAACTCGACTGCTACCATCCCGTCGAACATGTTCGCCAATAGCCGGAGCAAGACAAGCACCGCACCGGCGATCCAGAACGCTCCTTCGAGCCCGTAAGAGCATCCGGTGAAATAGAATGAGCCTCCGGCTGCGATGGCGGCAATCATGCTAAATACAGAGATGGCGTTGGGTGACATACCGGCAGATGCCAGACCCCGTGCGGCGGCGCGCGCCCAGCGCGAGCTTCTCGTCTTGATGGGACGGCGATCCGGATGTTCGTTCGCCAGGCCGTTCTCCATTAAGACCAT
>JAUXIP010000325.1 GCA_030620935.1 Deltaproteobacteria bacterium
GACGAGGAGATCCCGATCACTTTTATTGGGATCCGCCCCGGCGAGAAATTGCGCGAGGAGTTGGTTGGAATGGACGAAGCGGTGGAACCCTCCGGGGTAGAGAAAATCTTAAGAGTGAAGTCAGGCTGGGTTCCCAAACCGGACTTCCTTAGAAGGAAGATCGCCGAGCTTGAGCAACTCGCTGGAGAAGGAAATTCTCCCCGTGTGATTGAGACGCTTTGCGAGATCGTGCCCACGTACCGGCCAGTGAGTCCTGACAACTCCGCAGCAAGCGACGGGGCTCTTGAAAAACAGGGCGTCAAGGCGGCTGTTAACAATCAGTAATCCCGCTCGCCCGGATCTTTGTTAAATTTCTTAAATGAGGATATTGAGCATATAAAGAGCAAGCGAATCGTTCATGTAGTAGGGACTGGAACCATTGGAGAGCCCCTGATCGGCCTGCTGGCGACCTTCCACAAGGAGTTGGGCATAGACGAGGTCACCTTTCATAAGAGGACGCCACTCCTGAGCGATAGATCGAAGGTCCTATCTCTTCAGAAAAAAGGGGCTAAACTCGCTGTGAATCAGGAGGAGTTACAAAAGTTTAGCGACATGGGAATGAAACCAGCCCACGAAGCCCTCGAGGCAGTCGATCGTGCGTCAGTTGTTATCGATTGCACACCAGTAGGCAATGAGAATAAAAAGTCCCTTTATATCCGTTATGGAGAAAACGCTCACGGCTTTATTGCTCAAGGGAGCGAGTTTGGCTTCGGCAAGATGTACGCCCGGGGAATCAACGATACAGCCCTTTCCCCTGGGGAAGATCGATTTATCCAAGTGGTGAGCTGCAACACGCACAATCTGGCAGTCCTGGTAGACACGATTGCCTTGGGAGCCGAAAAAGAAGACAACTTGGAGCAAGGGTCCTTCGTCTGCATGAGGCGGGCAAACGACATAAGCCAAGAGGGCGAGTTCCTTCCCGCTCCCAAAGTGGGCAAGCACGACGACGTCCGCTTCGGCACCCATCAGGCCAGAGATGCCCACCATCTTTTTAAAACTCTGGGGCTCGACCTTAACCTTTACTCCTCGGCGATAAAGCTCAACACTCAATATATGCACGTGATCGGTTTTCATATCCGACTCAGACGCATGGTAACGCTCAAAGATGTCCTGCAGCGCCTCAGATCCAACCGACGGATTGCCTTTACTGAGAAGACTCTCTCGAGCCAAGTTTTTTCTTTCGGCCGGGATCATGGCCTTTTTGGTCGCATCCTTAACCAAACAGTTATTCCTATCCGGACTCTCGCGGTAAAGGATGGCAGGGAGGTCGTCGGCTTTTGTTTCACTCCCCAAGACGGAAACTCCCTGTTTTCGAACATCGCCGCGGCCGAGTGGTTCTTATATCCGGACGAATACAAGAATCGACTTCAGTGCATCGAGACTCACCTTTTTCAGGAAATCTGAGGCAAGGTGTTTCCTTTTCAAACACAAATATTAAAATAGAAAGGAATAAGCCATTCAAGGAGTTGATAAAGATACCATCATGGCAGCTAAGAAAAAAGTAGACATCATTTCTCCCCACGGGGGAAAACTAATCAACCTAGTCGTGAAAGGTGACGAACGCTCCGAATTAACTCGGTATGCGTATACCCTTCCGTCGATTCAAATATCTCCACGCTCTTTATGTGATATCGAGTTGTTAGCGACCGGAGCCTTTTCACCGCTCAATCGTTTTATGGGCAAGGCTGATTACACCCGTGTTCTCGAAGAGATGAGGCTGGCCGACGGCACATTGTTTCCCATCCCGGTCACCCTTCCGGTGCAAGATAGCCACTCCGTCCCGCTGGGCAAAGACATCGCGCTTAGGAGCCCTCAAAATGATCTCATCGCTATTATGACTGTGGAGGAGGTGTTTGAGTGGGACCCCTCCCGGGAAGCTTCCCTGGTCCTTGGGACCGAAGATGCGCGCCATCCGCTGGTTGCAGAGATGGCTTCATGGGGACGAGCCTATATTTCCGGGCCGTTGAGGGTCCTCGATCTGCCGAAGCATTATGACTTTTCCGAGCTCCGTCGAACACCGGCAGAGGTTCGAAGCAAACTTGAGTCTTTAGGCTACAGCAATGCCGTCGCGTTTCAGACCAGAAATCCTATCCACCGGGCTCATGAGGAATTGACCAATCGCGCCGCCGACCAGGTGGGCGGCGCCCTGCTGATTCATCCTGTCGTCGGAATGACCAAGCCCGGAGATATCGACCACTACACCCGTGTCCGGGCGTACAAGGTCTTAGTGGAGCGATACTACGACAATAATCGCACTCTTCTCAGCCTGCTGCCCCTGGCGATGCGCATGGCCGGCCCGCGAGAAGCGGTCTGGCACGCCATTATTCGGCGTAACTACGGTGCCAACCATCTCATCGTAGGTAGGGACCACGCGGGTCCCGGCCAAGATTCACAAGGTCGTCCTTTCTACGGACCTTACGATGCCCAGGAACTTCTGCAAAAGTTTGAGGCGGAGATCGGCGTGAAGATGGTTCCCTTTAAAGAGATCGTTTACCTCCCTGATGAGGATCGGTTTGAGGAGCGAGACCGGGTCTCCAAGAACACCAAGATCGCCACCCTTTCCGGGACTCAAGTTCGCGTCGATTATCTTGGCAACGGGAGGAAATTGCCCGAGTGGTTTACCCGGCCGGAGACCGCAGCCATCTTGTCACGGGTTTCCTTGCCAGCTCATCAGCAAGGGTTTTGCATCTGGTTTACCGGGCTTAGCGGCGCAGGGAAGTCTACCATAGCTGAAATTGTCGGTATTTTGATCATGGAGCATGGTCGGCAAGTCACGTTTCTCGACGGCGATGTCGTTCGTACCCATCTTTCCAAGGGGTTGGGTTTCAGCAAGGAGGATCGTGATACCAACATCCTGCGCATCGGTTTCGTAGCCTCCGAGATTGTCGGCCATCACGGCGTCGCAATTTGTGCGGCCGTGAGTCCTTACCGCGCTGCGCGCAATGAGTGTCGTCGTGTGGTGGGAGAAGACCGCTTTATCGAGGTTTTCGTTGATACTCCGGTTGGCATTTGCGAACAGCGTGATACCAAGGGGATATATGCCAAGGCCCGTCGGGGAGAAATCAAAGGCCTGACGGGTGTCGATGATCCTTATGAAGAGCCCCTCAACCCCGAGCTTCGGTTGACAACGACGGATTGTTCCCCCGAAGACAACGCCCGCAAAATCATGAGCTACTTAGTGGATCGAGGCCTTTTGCTGGATGCGAGGGACGAGAGAAATTTCGAGTCCCCATGTCCCTGAGTCGCGTCAAACCGGCTGTCTCTCTCGTTTAGAGCTTTTACGGCATTGGAGGAATGGGATCTTTTCATTTCTCAATCCCTGACCTTCTCACTCATATTCCGTTTGTCCTGTAAAGCAGGGTCGCATCTTTTGGTGGATTTATTTCAAGGCCTATAGGAGGTGGCAGCTATATGTTTTCCCCATTTTCGTGGTCGTCGTTTGAGCCGGGTCTCATTTGGCCTGAGACAAGTCTTTGTCTCCTGTCGCTTTGGATCGGAGCCGCGTTCCTGCTTGGGTTTTGGGCCGCGCTACGGACGGGAGGGCCGAAGAAAGCTACGTCAGACGAACATCAAAACCTAAAAATGTTTCGCTCAACGAGAAATCGGTATCACTTTGGGAACAAATAAGGCAATGACAAAACCTAAGACGGGTCCTTTCAACGGTTTGA
>JAUXIP010000371.1 GCA_030620935.1 Deltaproteobacteria bacterium
ACTATTCCGACTTTTTCCATGTTGACTCCTTAGTAAAGCGTGAATCGTCTAGTCGGCGAGCTTCCCCTCGTCTCTTCCCCCGCCATGCTGATAAACGATCCTCTTTCCCGTCGCTTCATCCATCTCGGAGAGCATCCCGCCCGCCTTTGCAAAATCTTCCGCAGTCGGTTTGGCGCTGTTTCCTAAAAGAACCATAGGCTCATCGTGAGGATTGGATCCCTCGTAAAATTCATGCGCAGGGATGCTGATGATCTTCCCGGGAGAGAGTTCGTGGGATTCAGAGGACCCCTTCATGATCCCCCGGCCAGTAATGACGTAGTAGGTACGGTCCGCAGGATGGCTGTGCATTCGCTGGATGTCGCCGGGCGGGAAAAACAATAGCCATGTGGATAGATTCGATGTCCTGAAGAGGTCGACCCTTCGCCCCTCTCCCTTTAGCTTGAGTGAATTATGGGTATCCAGGAGCTTCATATACCGTCCTCCTTTGTATGTATTTAAATACGGCCCACTTCTCGTCGACCCTTCGGAGAGGCGCCCATCAGCTTCGGAACAGGGTGGGAGCTATTGGGGCTTTGGGAGTTGGGCGCTCGGTCCTGGAGCCAAGCGAGGTCCCACAACGCTGGCACAGGTAATCGTAGAGCTCGCCATCCGGAAGGATAAGGAGAAGCCGCTCCCGAACAGGCATGGCACGACCGCACTTGTTGCAGTAAAGGAGGGAGGCGTTTAAACGATCAAACGTCTTTTCCACAGTTTAATCGTTATCCGTGCTCGTAACCCGTTGTTTGCAAACGGGCACAGCTACCGCGCACGAGCGTGAATTTAACCTTTCTATTGTGCCTCGGATGCTGCCTTCGTTTCTTTGACGACCTTCTCGGCAAGGTGCGCCGGCAGCTCATCGTAGCGAGCGAACTCCATCTGAAATTCCCCGCGACCGCTGGTCATCGAAGTCAGGTCCGGGGCATATCTTAAGATTTCGGACATAGGGACATTGGCCTTGATGACTTGATTGTGGCCTCTGGCCTCCACCCCGAGTACTCGTCCGCGCCGGCTGTTCAGGTCGCCTATCACATCGCCCATGCAATTCTCCGGCACCATTACATCCACCAGCATGATCGGCTCCAGGATCACGGCCTTTGCCCTTTCCACGGCTATTTTGAACCCCATGGAACCCGCAATCTTAAAGGCCATATCCGACGAGTCCACTTCGTGATAGGAACCGTCATAAAGGGTCGCCCGCACATCCACCATGGGATAACCCGCGACGTAGCCTCCGCTCATGGTATCTACGATCCCTTTTTCCACTGAGGGGATGTAATTGCGCGGTATGGCACCACCCACGATCTTGTTTACGAACTCAAATCCCTTACCGCGCGGCAGGGGCTGGATTTCGATCCAGGTGTCTCCAAACTGCCCCCTTCCGCCAGACTGTTTTTTGTATTTTCCCTGCGCCTTGGAGCTCGCCTTGATGGTTTCCAAATAGGGCACCTTGGGTGCCTTAAGCTCCACTTCTGCGCCGTACTTGCGCTTGAGCTTTTCGACGATCACTTCGATATGCAGCTGGCCCATACCGGAAAGGATGAATTCCCGGGTCTGATTGTCCCGATGCATCCTAACCGAAGTGTCCTCTTCCATAATTCGGTGGAGTCCCTGTGGGACCTTGTCTTCATCGGCCCTTGATTTGGGCTCGAGGGCAAAGGAGATGTGCGGAGAAAATTGGACCAACCCGTCGTACTGGATGGGGGACCTCTCATCACACAGGGTATCCCCCGAGGAGACCGCCTTCAACTTGGCCGCTGCGACGATCTCGCCGGCGCTGGCCTCACGTACGGCCTCCTGTTTTTTCCCCTCCAGCCTAAAGAGGTGGCCGATCTTTTCCTTCCCCTGCTTGTTCGAGTTGTACACCCCGATGTCCGTGGCTATCTTCCCGGAGACCACTCGCATGATCGAGAGCCTTCCGGAAAAGGGGTCGATGATGGTTTTAAAAACGTAGGCCGAAAATGGGGCACCCGGATCATGGGATCGCGTTTCCGCCTCTCCGGTAACAGGGTTCTTTCCTTGATCTTCGCCATCATCCAGCGGGGACGGAAGATAGTCGATCACGGCGTCCAGCAGTTGAGAGATGCCAATCTGCCGCGTTGCCGAACCATAGAGGACCGGTACAATTTTCTTCTGGAGGACCCCCGTCCGGATTCCTTTCTTGATCTCCTCCAGGCTGAGCTCCTGACCGTCCAAATACTTTTCCAGCAGCGCATCGTCCGTCTCGGCAACACTCTCTGTGAGCTTAACTCGAAGGTCCTGGGCGGTTATTTGCAACTCCTCCGGAATTTCCTTCTCGGAGAATTTTCCGCTATCCCCTTCAAAGATCAAAGCCTTCATCGTCAGAAGATCCACCACCCCCGTGAAGGTCTCTCCCGAACCGACCGGGAGCTGAAGATGGACTCCTTTGACCTCGAGATCATTTAGAATCCTTTCTATGGCCTCCGTGACGTCGGATTCCTCACGGTCCATCCTGTTGGCAAAGAGCAGCCGGCAAATTTTGCGGTCATTAGCGTGAGTCCATAAGCGCTGGGCCTCTACCCTGAGCCCCAGCGACGGGTTGACCAGAAACACGGCGCCGCCAAATGCGCGCATACAATGCACGGTGTCGGCCAGGAATGGCGCATAGCCGGGCGTGTCGACCAGGTTAAGAGTGAACTTTTTCCAATTCAGGGTGTGAAACGCGGTCGAGATCGAAACCCGCCGTTTGATCTCCTCCGGCTCGTGATCGAAAACTGAAGAGCCGTCCTCAACCCGACCGAGGCGCTGCGTTGCCCTTGCGGCAAAAAGCATGGCTTCGCCTGTTGAGGTTTTCCCCGATCCGCCGTGGCCAAGCATCCCTATATTGCAAAGCTTGTCTAACTCTATCGACGCCATAACCTGCTCTCCATTGGATTCCTATGCCCTTTTCTTCACATCTTGGGCGCTGTTTCTTTCGTAAATAATCCGCAGCCCGTCCAACGTCAAGAGCTCATCCACTTCCTCAATCACGGAAGACTCAGATGCGATGAGCGGGGCGAGTCCTCCGGTTGCAACTATCCTGGCCCGGACCCGATTCTCCTTTTGAATCCGCTTGACAATCCCGTCTACCAAGCCGACATAGC
>JAUXIP010000377.1 GCA_030620935.1 Deltaproteobacteria bacterium
CGAATTTCTTACCATCGGCGGCAGCCACAGCCAATCGGTATCTTTCCTGCCGTTACTGCTTGCGGCCTTCAAGGAGAGCCATCCTCAAGTTGAAGTCACCCTGCGTTCCGATGATAGTCGGGCGATTGAACAGTGCGTCCTGGACTCCCAAGCCGAAATCGGATTGATAACCAACCCTTCTGGTATTTCCCGCCTTACCTATGAGCCCTACCGCCAAGAGAAGATAATTTTCTTTGTCCCCGCAAAACATCCATTGGCTAAGAGGAAGGGGTTGATCTTGGAGGATATACGCGGGACCTCTTTTGTTTTCAAAGTAGCAAGGGACGGGAAGATCGGCAACGTGGAACGAATTTTAAAGGAGCTAATAAAAGATGGACTTGAGCTGAACACCGGGATGCGTTGCGAATCGGCTGGAGCCGTCAGAACCGCTGTCAAAGCCGGTATCGGCATGGGAATTTTATACGAGGGAGATTTCCGGCCGGACGGTGCCGGGCCGGATAATGCAGACCGTCATCTAAAGATCATTCAAATCTCGAAGTTAAAAATGCACGTCCGCACCTTCCTCATCTACCCTAAGCTCAACTCCCTTTCCCCCCTAGCCCAAGAATTTCTAACTCTTGTCCACCGATGGCCACAAAAAACACGCTCGCGTGAGGCGTTCTCCGGGCTCTCTGTAGACTGGACAGGCATAGGCCCTCTCGGATGAAGAGAGAGCCCACCATTGTCTTAAGAAACCCTGTCAACCTGTGTGTGGATCGGGCCTGGCACAAGCCCAAGAGGAAGTGCAGCAATGACTCTCCCCAGTAGCAACGAAGGGCAGTGAGTTTCTTCGGCGGATTCCGCCGAAGAAACTAACGATACCACGGGCCTTAGTCTGTGGAGCTTTATGGATCCGGAGTTACTCCGCAGGTCGGGATGGCTCTTCCGGTCCGGGGCGCTCCGCACTGCGAGCAATGCCCGAAACGACCAGGCGGGTACGCAATCGCCCGGCGGGTGACTGACGAACTCTATTTCTCTGTCGCGCAGCGGCCCCCCGTCGCTTCGTGGTTGCCGGTCGGAAAAGGGACCGGATATTCAATTCATCGATCACGAGGAGCTTCTCGGCAGCCTCAATCCCTTTAAGAAGGTTACCACCTGCTCGATCTCTCCGCTGAGCTCGACTTGGATGGGAATTTTTGTATATTTGCCGTTCGCCTCCGGATTCAACACGCGGGTCGTAATAATCTGCGTTCCTTCTCTGTCTGCAATCGTTCGAATCATTTCCTGGAGATTTGAGGCGCTTACAGAGGGTGTATCTCCCGACAACAGGAGCTTCTCCAATGCTTGCAAATCGTTTTTGGCCTTCTCGAACGCCTTCCCTATCGCTTCCTTCTGGCCCAAGTGCCGGAGATTCTTTGAGTGGAGCGGGGGTAACACTTCCAGTTGATCCTTGACCCATGCCCGGCGCTCCAAGAAAGGAGAAACCACGAAGAAACGGCCCAAAACCAGAAGGAGCACGAAACCGGCCGCGCCCACAAGGGTCTTCTCTCTTTTAGAAAGCTTCATCCAGAATAGCTTCATGGACTGCCTGCATTTTTTTCAGCCCGCTCCAACTCCGCTTTGAGGGAAAACGATTCGCGGTCATCTCGCCTGCGCGTGGAGGGCGCGTTAAATCCCACATCCTCGAACAGAGGCGAGCGCTCCAGGATAGGAACCAAGTTGGAGGCGCTCTTCGCGCTCCCCTGAAGTTCTACAGCTCGATTCCGATACCGTAAGTTCGAAAGATAAGCGCTGCCGGGGACGATGCGCGAAAGTTCATCTAGAATTTGAAGAATCTCGCCGCGGCGCTCGACGAGTTCCGCAACGGAGGAGATTTCTTGGCTTACTTTCCGAAGTTCTTCTCCATCGCGGCGTAGCGACTCCACCGACGGTTGGACTTCCGCTATCTCTCTGTGAAGACGGCTGAGCCGGATCTCGTCTTTGATCGGATAACTGCCTCCCCAAATGATAAGGCCGAGCAGAAGCAATAAGGCGAGGGACAAATTCTGCCAGGAAAGCGGGCTTCCCCCGACAATTTCTTCCGTCCCTGGAAGAAGATTGCCCGGGGCGTTAGATGCTCGGAGCCCGCGCAATGCGGCCCCGACCGCGGGCAAGAAAGCGGGGTGCGGAATCTTTTTCTCTCCGCTCAATTTTTCATTGCCTAAAGCCCATAGGTCCTCAGTCTCTACCGAGTCCCCCTGCACGGAAAGAAGAAAATCCTCAACCGCTCCCCAGCGGAAGATTCTTGGGGATGCGCCTAGACAGCTGTCAAAAATCTCTTTTCCCGGGCCATGAATCCAGTCCATCTGAGGCAACCAGTAGGCAAATCTTATCCCGTGGGCCGGTTTCCAACCGTCGCCGTCGGTATGGAGCCCGATCATTTCGCAGCCTCGGTTCTGTTCCCCCAAAACCAGAGTCGGGCCTGTCGCGCCCCCGCCGGAGCAAAAAAAGAAGCCATTGGCAACCGCTGTGATCGTCGTCTCTACGCCGCGAGGCCTTATGTCAAAAGCAGCCAGGGCTTCGAGAATCTCGTTCACAATACTCTTTGGCACGGCAAAGAGAAGAAGCTCCATTTTATCCTTTGTTCTACCGACGGACAGATAGTCGTAACAGACCCCTTCCGGACGAAAGGGGAGCAATCTTTGAATCTCATACTCCAAGACCTGGGCCAGATTTTCTTCGGCGGCAAGGGGTAAAAGAACCTGCTGTACGACAACCTGCTCGGGAGAAAGGCAGATGTAGACCGGATCTTTGTCCGGCTCGAAGTACGGCGAAAGGGATCGGATTGCTTCTCTCAAGGCCTGCGGACGGGAAGTCTCTGCCTCTCCGAGGGCGACGCCTCCGGTCTCACCGGGAATCCGGCCCGTCAAGGATGACGGCCTCTCTCCCCCTCCCGGAAACTGTATTTCCCTTGTCTCCGCCTCGATAAGCGAAACTCGCAGAAGGCTCTTGCGCATGCGCACCAGGGTGAGACGATCCGGCGTGACATAAAGCCCTACGCTTGTGAGAAAATCGGCGCGGGACAGCTCGTGAAGCCAGTTAGGAAAAATCATCCTTCCGTCCA
>JAUXIP010000225.1 GCA_030620935.1 Deltaproteobacteria bacterium
GGGTCTGAGCCTCAGGGTCGAAGACAAGACGCCAAGCGCGCAAAGAATCCATCCGTTACCTTGGCGTCCTTTGTGGTTCGACTTTGCTCACCACCCTGAGTCCATCGAAGGGCGGCTTTGCGCGAGTCATCATTTTTTCCGTCGCGGTTCGCCGTCGCTTCAGGCCGTCCGTCATTGTTGCTTGAGAAGCTCTTTCTTCACCCTCCGTCCTTGCTTGATGTTTTTTACTCCTATATTGTCTGTGAGAAAAGGAATCATCGACGGTCGCATGAAAATCGGCAAGATAAAAGGTTTCGCGGATATCCTTCCGGGGGAGGTGGAGAGATGGCAGTTGGTTGAGGAAAAGGCCCGGGAGATATTCGCCTTGTACAATTACTCCGAGATCCGCATTCCCATCCTGGAGAAGACGGAGCTTTTCAGCCGCTCTCTCGGGGAGACGACGGATATTGTGGAAAAGGAGATGTACACCTTTGCCGATCAAGACGCCAAGGAATCCTTGTTGACGCTCAGGCCGGAGGGAACGGCCGGCGTGGTCCGGGCGTACATCGAGTCGGGTCTTTATCAGACGGAGCCTGTGCGGAAACTGTTTTACTTCGGACCGATGTTCCGCCGCGAGCGTCCGCAAAAGGGAAGACTACGTCAATTCTACCAGATAGGGGTGGAGGTCTTGGGCCGTGGAGACCCCTTTATCGATGCGGAGGTTCTTTTGCTCCTGAGCGACTTTTTCCTGAAGGTCGGTTTGGATGGTTTAACCCTCGAACTGAATTCGCTCGGATGCGTAAAATGCCGTCCTCCCTATCGCAAGGAGCTTTTGGCATTTCTCAAAGAGAGAGAGAAACAACTGTGCGCCAACTGCCGGCGTCGCATGGAGCGAAATCCGCTGCGCGTCCTGGACTGCAAAGAAGAGCAGTGCACGCGACTGACTCAGGATGCCCCCTCGATTTTGGATTTCCTCTGCCAAGATTGCCAGGATCACTTCGGGACTGTGAAGCGGTTGCTGCATCAAACCGGCCAGAGCTACCGTCTCAATCCCCGCATGGTACGGGGTCTGGATTACTACTGCCGCACGACTTTCGAGTGGACCAGCGATAGATTGGGGTCTCAGAACGCAGTGGCCGCAGGAGGGCGCTACGACGGTCTGGTAGCCGATCTGGGAGGTCCTGCTACCCCGGGAGTCGGCTTCGCCCTGGGGATAGAGAGAATGGTGTTGCTTTTGGGAATGAAAGAAATAATGACCGAGGTCCGTCCCATGCTCTATCTTGCCTGGATCGGGGAGGCGGCAAAGAACTGGGCGTTCCCTGTAGTCCACAAATTGCGCCGCCGGGGCATCACTGTAGAAATGGACGGCGAGGAGAAAAGCCTGAAGAGTCAGATGCGGCGGGCGGACAAGTTGCGGGCGTTGCACGTGTTCATCGCGGGAGAAGAGGAATTGAAAAAGGGAAAAGGGATTCTTCGGTATATGGATAGCAAAAAGCAATCTGAGGTGCCTTTGGACCACGTTGAGGAAGGTCTCGAAGAGATGTTGGCGCAGAAGGTGAGTGGTTGAGCTATGGAGAGGGTTTTTACCGATTCCCTGGGGCTTTGGAAGCGAAGCTGTTACTGCGGAGAGCCCCGGGCCGACGATGTTGATCTGGAACTTATTCTGGCCGGTTGGGTCCAGCGGCGGCGGGACCACGGCGGCTTGATCTTTATCGATCTGAGAGATCGCAGCGGCATCGTCCAGGTGGTTTTTAATCCTGAGATCGACAAGGCCGCTCATGAGAAGGCCAAGCAGATTCGCTCCGAAGACGTCATTGCCGTGCGAGGCGTGCTTGTGCGGCGCACGCCGGAGAACATCAACCCGGATCTTTCTACCGGAGAGGTGGAGTTGGCGGTCAGGGAAGTGCGGCTCTTGAGCGCCTCTCAAGTCCCTCCTTTTTCCATAGAGGATGAAACCGAGGCCAATGAAAACACGCGGCTGAAATACCGTTACCTCGACTTGCGTCGTCCTCAAAGCTTGGCCCATCTCCAGCTGCGCTACCAGATGTGTAAGAGGATTCGGGACTACCTGCATGGTTTGGGATTTCTCGAGATCGAAACGCCGATGCTCACCAAGAGCACTCCGGAGGGGGCTAGAGATTATCTTGTCCCCAGCCGTATCTATCCGGGAAAGTTCTACGCCCTGCCTCAATCACCGCAGCTTTTCAAGCAGATCCTTATGGTGGGAGGTCTCGACCGATATTTTCAAATCGTGCGTTGTTTCCGTGATGAGGACCTGAGGGCGGACCGGCAGCCGGAGTTTACCCAGCTCGACGTGGAGATGTCTTTCGTTCAGCCGGAAGATGTCGTGCAGGTGATCGAAGGGATGATGGCGCTGCTTTTTAAAGAGTTGAAAAGCATCGATCTTGAGAGACCGTTTCCCCGCCTGACATGGCAGGAGGCGATCTCCCGCTATGGCACCGATAAGCCGGATTTGCGCTTCGGTCTCGAACTCAAAGACTTCTCCTCTATTTTTCGAGGGTCTCAAGTGAAGGTTTTTTCCGGGGCCTTAGAACGGGGAGGAGTGGTGAAGGGAATCAATGGCCCAGGGGGAGCGAGCCTATCGCGCAAAGATTTGGACGATTTGACGAATTTTGTGGGAGGTTACGGCGCCAAGGGGCTTGCGTGGATCAAGCTCGCTGAAAAAGGATGGCAGTCTCCGATCGCTAAATTTCTTTCCCAAGAGGAAAAGGATGGAATCCAGAATCTTGCCGAAGCAAAGGACGGCGATATCCTTCTTTTCCTCGCGGACGATGCGAAACTGGTCCACGAAGCCCTGGGAAACCTGCGTCTCCATCTAGGCGAAAAACTGGGACTGATACCGGCCGATCAATATACACTGGCCTGGATCGTCGATTTTCCGCTCTTCGAATTCGACGCGGAAGAGAAACGTTACATCTCCCTGCATCATCCCTTCACCTCACCTATGGAAGAAGACGTTCCTCTTCTGGCAAAGGAGCCCTTGAAGGTGAGGTCGGAGGCCTACGATTTAGTTTTGAACGGCATGGAGATTGGAGGGGGGAGTATTCGTATTCATCAGGTCGGTTTGCAAAGGCAGGTCCTCGGCCTGTTGGGTATTAGTCCGGAGGACGCGGAAGCAAAATTCGGGTTCTTTTTAGAGGCGCTGAGTTTCGGCGCGCCTCCTCACGGTGGCATCGCTTTCGGAATCGACCGTATGGCGATGATTTTAAGCGGCGCACAATCCATCCGTGAGGTCATTGCCTTTCCCAAGAGCCAAAGAGCCGTGTGCCTCCTGACGGATGCCCCTTCAGCCGTGGATCCCAAGCAGCTCAAAGAGTTGGGCATCAAGAGCTCCTGACGCAACTCCATCCGGCAGGGAATAAAAAATCCCTCAAAACTCAAGATCCCAATTGAAAAACGCAAATAAATCTTGCATTATAGATCTTGTCACATGTTTCTTTGGATACGTAAGGTCTGGCCTTTAATTTTTTTGCTTGGCTCCTGCAACCTCGCTCCCGGCTATCTGCAGAGCAGACATGCCACCGATTTGGGGGAGAGGAAGATAAAGCGCATCGCTGTTCTCCCTCCGGACGTGACGCGCCTGGAGGGTAAGACAAAAAAAGAAAAGGCAGATATTTTGCTCAGCCGGCATCTTTATTCGGCGATGTCTGGTTTGTCCGACTGGCAAATCATTTCAGACCGCGAAGTCAAAGAGGTCATCTCGTCGCTCCCGCGCAGCGCCGACGCCACTCGAAGCAGAAGACTGGGGGAGTTGGTCTACGCGGACGCGGTGATTTTCGGCCGAATCCTTCGTTATAGAGAAAGGGTGGGAGAAAGCTGGGGCGCCAAGAGCCCTGCGTCGGTTTCCTTCGTTCTTGACTTATGGGATGTCAAGAGAGGGGATCGAGTCTGGTCCGCGCGTTTTGACGAAACTCAGAAATCCCTGTCCGAGAATCTTTTAGCCATCGGTGATATCCCAAAAAGGGGAGTGAAATGGCTCACGGCCGACGAGTTGGCCCTTCATGGAGTCAAAAAGGCAGTCAACCATTTGCATCAAACCCTGTACCCCGGAACTTCCTAGAATAGAAAACAGGTTTCTCTATTTTATTTTGTAGAGCGAGGCGGCCCCTCATGACCCCGTGGTGGTAGGCCTCCTCTTTATATTGGATGTGAGAGAATCCCACATCCTGCCTGCCACCTCCCTGATTCTCAACCAGACTTTTTACGGTAGAGCCGGAGCGGCTTGCATTGTGTCGGTGTTCGTGTAAAATCCCGCCGGAGCGGAGAGTTTGGCCGTCCTGTGGATGGTCTGCTCGGGTAAGGGGCCGCCAACGCTCACCATTAACCTAAATTACAATATATCAGGGAAAGGAGAGTGCAATGATCCAACGACGCGCTATTTTAGCGATAACTCTTATGTGTGCCCTTGCCTTCTTGATTACTTCCAATGGTTGGGCACAGGGAAGAGCAAGCCGGAAGGAAACTCTCATTGTCTGTCGAGAACAGGGACCCAATAGTTTGGATATTCAGGGCATAGGGACCAATCGTCCCGCCTATGGGCTCTCCTGGAATGTGTATGACCGGCTTCTCACGTATGGGAGAAAA
>JAUXIP010000206.1 GCA_030620935.1 Deltaproteobacteria bacterium
CAGAGGCATCGGCCGGCTGAGGACTCCTTAATTGCGAAAATTGACCCGCAGACTCCAGCTTATCGCGCAGCCTCCTTGCGTTTCACTGAGGAGGGAAAGAGGTTTTTTGAATCCGGAAAATACGTCAAGGCGTTAGCCCGGTTTGAAAAGACAGTCTCCATCGACGCCGCTAACCCTTACGCCTATTACTATTTGGCCAAGACCCACCATCAGATGGGTCACTATCAGGATTCCCTTAATTTTCTTGATGTGGCGGAGCCTCTTCTTTTTCGCGAGCCCCATTGGTTGGCGGAAGTCCACGCCTTGAGGGGGGAAAATCTCTATGCCTTGGGTTTTTTTAAGCGAGCGGTTTCCAGTTACTCTGAAGCTCTCCGATGGAATCGGGGAAACCGGATGGCCTCGGAAGGGCTCGATCGTATACAAGGGAGGATGCTATTTTCTCCTCGCTGAGAGGCGGCAGTGAACGGATGTTAGTTTTGGGTATAGAGACCTCATGTGACGATACGGCCGCATCGGTACTTCTTGACGGACACACGGTGCTCGCGAATCTGGTGTCGTCTCAGAATGCGATTCATGGACCTTTCGGGGGCGTTGTCCCGGAGTTGGCCTCACGGCAACATGTGCGCAACATTCTCCCGATTCTCGACGGAGCCTTACAAAAAGCAGGCGTGGGGTTGAAAGATCTGAATGGGATCGCGGTCACTCGGGGACCGGGACTGGTCGGTTCCCTTCTTGTCGGGCTTTCCGTGGCCAAGGGATTGTCTTTTCAGTGGGGAATTCCCTATGCAGGCGTCAACCATTTAGAGGCGCATCTGCTGGCTATTATGCTCGAGCGGGAGGTCCCATTTCCCTATCTTGCCTTGCTGGCCTCAGGCGGTCATACCCTTCTCTATATCGTGCGAGATTATGGAGAATATTCCTATTTGGGAGGGACTCGCGATGACGCGGCCGGGGAGGCCTACGATAAGGTAGCCAAGATGATGGGTCTAGGTTTCCCCGGCGGAAAAATTATCGATCAGATGGCTCGGGAGGGAAATCCCAAGGCAATTGCTTTTCCCCGTGCCCGGATGAAGAAGGGTTCTTATGATTTCAGCTTCAGCGGCCTGAAAACCGCGGTCTGGCACTATCTCAGAAAAAGAGAGAACATGTGGAAATCTCAACAAGCCGACATCGCAGCCAGCTTTCAGGAGGCGGTCGTGGACATGCTGGTGGCGCCCACCCTGCGGGCGGCCAGAGAATTGAGCCTAACCCGAGTTGTGCTGGCGGGTGGGGTAGCGGCGAACAGCCGTCTGCGCGCCCGGATAACAGAAGAGACGAAAGAGGAAGGGATGGAAGCTTATTTTCCCTCTCCTGTTCTATGCACCGACAACGGCGCCATGATTGCCCTTTGCGGGTATCATCGGCTGGAGCGCGGCTGCCGGGATGATTTTCGTCTGAATGCCGATGCCGACCTTACCCTTTGAAATTTTTCCTTCCTATGACCCTTTACCAAGAGGTCCGAACAGCGCTACGAGGATCAGCTTTCAGGCCGAGAAAAAAACTCGGCCAGCATTTTCTCGTTCACGAACGTGTCTTGGAGGCGATCCTCCGTCTCCTCGATTTATCCTCAAAGGATGAGATCGTCGAGATCGGTCCGGGTCTGGGCTTTTTAACACGCCGGCTGGTCGAGGTCGCACATAAGGTCTGGGCCATCGAGGTGGATCCTTTCCTGGTAGAACGGTTGCGCAGCACCCCGCTCGGAAGCCATCCCGGTTTCAACCTGATCCACGGTGATGTTCTCAAGTTCCCGATGCAAACATTTCTGCCCGAACATAAAGTCAAACTGGTTGCCAACCTTCCTTATAGCATTTCTACTCCGGTGCTCTTTCGTCTCTTTGAGATGAGGGAACACTTCTCTTTTTTAGTTTTGATGGTTCAGAAGGAGGTGGCGGATCGCCTGGCCGGTTCTCAGGGGACGAAGTCGTACGGGACCCTCTCGGTTTGGCGCCAGATTCACGGGCAAATTTTGGATAAAGTCTCTGTGTCACCCGAAGCTTTTTTTCCTCGGCCGAAGGTAAAGTCCACGATCTTAAAGATTGGGCTTTATCCCGAACCCCTGGCTCCCAGAGAAGAGCTCTCTCTGATCCAAGGTCTGGTACGGGCAGCGTTCGGCCAAAGGCGTAAGACTCTGAGCAATGCATTGGGAGCGTGGCTGAAAAAAGGTAAAGGCGAAGTTGACCCGTTGCTTCGGGACGAAGGAATCGACCCAAGGCGCCGTGGCGAAACACTGAGTGTAGAGGAATTTATCCGTTTGGCTCGCGCTTTAAAAACAAAGCTGGCTGCTGAGAGCTGAAATTTTATGCCAGAACTTCCCGAAGTCGAAACTATCTGCCGCGGACTACGTTCCTTTGTTGTCGGACAAAAAGTAGTCAAAGTGGAGCTTCGCGAGCCGCGCCTTAGAAGCAGGGTCAACGGCGATTTTAGCTCCCAGCTGTTAGGCAGAACCATTCTTGACGTGGGGCGGAGGGGAAAGTATCTCTTGTTTCGCTTGGAAGGGGGGCAGGTTTGGCTTTCTCATTTAGGGATGTCCGGGAAGCTGATTTACGTGGAGTCGAGTCGGCCGAGAGACAAGCATGATCATATTATTATTCAGCTCAATGGCGGTCATGAGCTTCGTTTCCATGATCCTCGCCGTTTTGGTTTATCGATGGTGATCCCTGAAGAAAATCTACTTCCATTATCCCAGATGAAAAATCTAGGGCCGGAGCCCTTCGATTACCGATTCAACGCCGAATACCTCTACTCCATCGCCCGCAACTCTCGGCGCAGGATTAGGGATCTTCTCATAGACCAGAGGGTTGTTGCCGGCCTGGGGAACATCTATGCCAACGAGATTCTCTATCACGCCGGCATTCGGCCGACCACCAGGGCATGGAAACTCGGGCGCAGCAAGGTAAAACGGATTGCTGAGATCGTGCCTAAGCTCTTGAATGAGGCGATCCGCTGGAGCGGTACTTCCTTTTCAGATTATCGAGACGCGGAAGATCGCCTTGGAGAGTTCCAGAACCATCTCAGGGTTTATGACAGAGAAGGGGAGGCGTGCCGAGTTTGCTCAACGAAGATCAAAAGAATCCCTATCGGCAACCGCAGCGCCTTTTACTGTCCTTCTTGCCAGAGGTAAACAATCCGATATTGATTTCGAGAACCACCCTAGGAAGAATTTCTACCATCCCCAGCTATTCGGATTCATATTCAGACCGGGGAGTCATAACATAAGATTCAGATAGCATTCCGGAATGCCGAAGTCATCTTGAATTATCCGCGGCTGTTCCCTGTCCGCGTATGATGTTCATGGCCATAGCAATCATGGATCCAACATCACTGAGAGTCGCGGGCAAGATCAAAGTATTTGCCTCCTGGGCCAGCTTGCCGAATTGAGTGATGTATTGTTCGGCGACACGCAACTGGACGGCCTCGAGACCGCCCGGTAACTGAACTGCTTCGGCTACTTTGCGGATGCCCTCTGCCGTCGCTGCGGCGATGGCTAAAATGGCCGCGGCTTCTCCTTCCGCCTCGTTGATTTGTTGCTGTTTTGTGGCCTCAGAGGCCTTGATCACCTGTTGTTTCTGACCCTCGGCGTTGTTGATTATGGCATCTCGCTGGCCTTCGGAGGTGAGGATCACGGCCCGTTTTTCGCGTTCCGCCCGCATCTGTTTTTCCATGGCCTCCAGGACATCACGCGGCGGTTTGATGTTTCTGATCTCATAGCGGAGCATCTTTACTCCCCACGGCTCCGAGGCTTTGTCCAATTCACTGACTACCTGTGTATTGATCGTGGTCCGTTCCTCAAAAGTGCGGTCGAGATCAATTTTTCCGACCTCGCTCCGGAGCGTGGTCTGGGCTAGTTGAGAGATAGCAAATACATAATCAGTAATTCCATAGGCGGCCCGTTCCGGGTTGAGCACCTTGAGATAGAGGACTCCGTCCACGGTGACTTGCACATTGTCCCGTGTTATACACACCTGTTCCGGAATATCGATGGCCTCTTCTTTTAAGGAAAGCCTGTAGCGAATGATATCTAAAAACGGGATCAGCACGTGAAAGCCGGCATTCAGACTACCCGCGAATTTACCCAACCGTTCGACGACATAGGCGTTCTGTTGGGGGACCACGACTGCGGTTTTTGCGACGATGAGGATGACGAGAAATGCCAGTACGATGACAACGATCAGTCCACCGGATATCATAGATAATCCTCCTTCTTATTCAGATTTTCCATCGGTGCGAACGAACAGAGTCAATCCATCGATTCGTTCAACTCTGCAGCGCTGCCCGACGGTGAGGGGTTCCGTCCCAACGTTCTGGGCGGTCCACGACGATCCTCTCAACTCGGCTTTACCGGTTTTGCCGCCGGCTATTTCCTCAAGGACCTTGGCCGTTTCCCCGACGAGGTTGTCAATATTGCTGCTCGCAGGGTGAATCGTTTCCATCAGGCGGCGGCGGAGTGTAAACAGGGCCGCGACCGAAACAATGGAAAAGAGCAGCCATTGGTTCCAGGCAGGTCCGGCTAGACCCAAGGCTTCTAATACTCCGATGAGGATGGCTCCGACTCCAAAGAAGAAGACGTAGAAATCTCCGAAGGCGGTGACCTCCAAAATTAGTAACAAAAACCCGAAAACGATCCAGATCCACCATTCCATAACGATTATCCCAAATTTTTATTGCAAAGGTTATCCGATGGTAATCGGGTTTGTCAAGCCTAAAAAGGCTCTCTCTCAACAAGTGCGGTTCCTCATAAGAAAACCTTCCGGCCTCGGTTCGAGAACCTCACCGCCCTGAGGGAACTCGAAGGGGAGTCAATAGGCC
>JAUXIP010000022.1 GCA_030620935.1 Deltaproteobacteria bacterium
AACCAACTCCCTGATTATCTTCGGCACGGCACAGGAGTACCAGAATATCAAGGAGGTACTCAAAAAGTTGGACCTCGTTCCGCGCCAGGTTCTAATGGAGGTTCTTGTGGCGGAGGTATCACTTACCGACGAACTCGAATTTGGAGTGGATTTCGCATTCAGGAAAGGAGGTGTTGGTCCCGGTTCCGGTGATGACGACGTTCTCCCGACCCTTTTAAGGAAAGGAGGGGTCTTATTTGGTGGCACTGTAGGTGGTCTGACCTCAGTCATTACCTCCGGCGATGACTTTCGCTCGATCATCAGAGCCCTGATGGCAGATGCCAAAGTCAAGGTGTTATCGCATCCGTCCATCCTGGCGGTAGATGGCAAGCCTGCGCGCATCCAGGTCGGCAGCGAACAGCCCGTAGCCACGGGGACAGTGGTTGCGGAAACAGCTCAAACGAGTACCACCATCCAGTTTCGGAATGTTGGTAGGATCCTGACCATTATTCCCCAGGTAAACTCCAAGGGCCTGGTCCATCTTCAGGTCAAGGTGGAAGTCAGTGAGCGAGGCGATGTGGTTATAATAGGGCAGGATGAGTTTGAATCCTTTGACACCCGGGACGCAGAAACCACTGCCGTGGTTCAGGACGGAGATACCCTTGCCATCGGCGGGATCATTACGGAGAGGAAGAGCCGTGGTCGCACCGGAATTCCTTATCTTATGGATATCCCTGTTCTGGGCCGTTTCTTCGGTGTGACAAGGGATAGCATTGACCGGACAGAGCTTGTTATCCTAATCACCCCTCACGTGATCCGTAACCGAGAAGAGGCTAATACCGTGACCGAGGAGTTCATAGAAAAACTCTCGACGGTTAAAAGAGAGCTGGAGAGGATGAGGAGAGAGACGCCGCGCCCGCCGGTTGAGGAGACGATGCCGGAAGGGAAGCTGGAAAAGGAAGCTGCTCCTCTTCAAGAATCTCTCCCGGTTCCAGAGCCCCAGTCCGGAAAGAGCACCGAGGACCAGCCGACTTCCCACGGCATTTCGAACGATCCTACCTCCGTTCCCGCGCAGAAGATCAAGCATGATTTACCGAGCAACGGGATCGAGCGAATAGAAAATCCGGTACGACGAGAAAAAAGAGGGATTAATGCCGATGCCGTCCAGGAGAAACCGATACTTACGCTGGCATCTAGAGGTGAGGTTGGGAGCAAAGCAAGTCAGACTCTATGGTCCGTTCAAGTCAGTGCTTTTGCGGGCGAAAGTTCTTCAGGAGAGCTGGTTAAAAAACTGCGGGAACGAGGGTATGATGCCTATGCGGTCAGGGCCGACGTCAAAGGACGGACTTGGTATCGTGTCCGTGTCGGCCCCTTAGCTACGCGAGCGGAAGCCACGATATTGCGAAAAACCTTGACCAAAGAAGAAAAGTATACCGACGCGTTTATTTCCTCCCGTTAGATCTGCGTCTTCCCTTCGCTGCTTTGTAATTCGTGCCTGTTGAAGTAGTCAGCTGTCAGTAATCAGCGGTCTCTGCCTGAGGCAGATCAGCCCTCGCCACAATGCTTTGGCGAGTCCGTCCGAAGCCCTGTGGCGGATCTGGCTGAAGCTACTCCGCTGAAAGCTGAAGGCTGATTGCTATGTAGTTTGAACTGTCTCTGGGTGTCAGAGTAAAAAGTTAACCTCAGTCAGGCCTTGGGTGAACCGGAGAATCCGAGTGGCTCTAAGCTTAGACGAACTCAAAGTGCTCGTCAGGGGTGGTGGGGAGATGGCAAGCGGCATCGCTCATCGGCTCCATCACTGCCACATGAAGGTTTTTATTACCGAGCAGGCAAGGCCGACGACGGTGCGTCGTGCGGTTGCCTTCGCCGAGGCCGTTTACCAGGGCAGTCAGGTGGTGGAGGGGCTTCGCGCGGTGAGGATTTCTCGTCCGGAGGAGGCACACGAAGTCTGGGCGCAAGACTGCATTCCCCTTTTCGTCGATCCGGAGGCCGCGGCCAGGGAGGTCATACAACCCCAGGTGGTCGTAGATGCCATTATGGACAAGAGAAGCGCCGGAACCGATCAGTCCTACGCTCCGCTGGTCATCGGGGTGGGGCCCGGTTTCACTGTTGGAAAAAATGTCCACGCCGTGGTCGAGAGCAACCGGGGATATAATCTGGGGCGGGTTTTTTGGGACGGGCGGGCTGAAGAATATACCGGAAGTCCGGCCCCTGTGAGCGGATATACGGATGAAAGAGTTCTACGGACGCCGCAAAGGGGCACTTTCCATGCCCTGCGTGAAATCGGCGATCTCGTGAATCCGGGGGAAGTGGTGGCCGAGGTGCATGACCGTCCTATTCAGGCACAAATTAAGGGCATGATTCGAGGATTACTCAGAGACGGGGTTGCGGTAGAGAAGGGGATGAAAGCGGGAGACATTGATCCCCGGGCGCAAAGGGAGTATTGTTATCTGATTTCCGATAAGGCCAGAGCCATCGCTGGTGGAGTGCTGGAGGCCATTCTTCATTCCGTGGGGGACGTTCAGCATTCTTCCGCTTGAAGTCAACTCATTCTATACCCCAACTGAGGGCAACAGTGAAGCCAAATATACTTAGCATCGAGAAAATTCAAGAGGCGTTAAGGAAAGAGAATTATATTTGCGAACGGTCGCTGGCCACCGTGGTTTATCTTGCGATTACGATGGGGAAGCCGGTTCTGCTGGAGGGAGAAGCAGGAGTCGGCAAAACCGAGGTGGCGAAGGTCCTGGCCAATATCATGGGGACGCGATTGATCCGCCTTCAGTGCTATGAGGGGCTGGATGTCAACACGGCTCTTTATGAGTGGAACTATCCCAAGCAGATGCTCCGGATCAAGTTGGAAGAGGTGCAGCACGGTGACCGCGGAACCGTGGAGGCGGAGATCTTCACCGAAGAGTATCTGGTCAAAAGGCCTTTGCTAGAAGCTATTCAGAGCGACGGCTCGACGCCGCCGGTTCTCCTGATCGATGAGATTGATCGGGCGGATATGGAATTCGAGGCCTTTTTGCTGGAGGTGCTTTCCGATTTTCAGATCAGCATTCCCGAGATCGGTACGATCCGCGCGAAACTTCGACCTTATGTTGTTCTGACTTCCAACCGGACACGGGAGATTCACGACGCCCTGAAACGGCGTTGTTTGTATCATTGGATCGACTACCCCACCTTTGACAAAGAATACGAGATCCTGATGACGAAATTCCCCAAGATCCAAACCCACCTCGCGCGGCAAATTTGCTCCTTTATGCAGCGGGTGCGTCAGATGAATTTTTACAAGCGCCCCGGAGTCGCGGAAACATTGGATTGGGCCTCTGCTCTCATGGCGATGAATCGTCACGAGCTGGGCGAGAAGACCGTGCAGGAAACCATGGGATGCGTTTTCAAATATCGCGAGGATTTTCACCGCTTGCAGGAGGAATTGACGGCGAAAAGGCTGGAGCTGGATGCGGCGCCGGCGGAATCTTCGGGCCTCCAGGAGTAAAGAGATCCATGCAGGTCTCGGATGAAGCTATTTATGAAGCGGTCAAACACTTCGCCGCGGTTCGGGGCCAAGGAACCCTCACCAATCTAATGGCCTTCGGGCGGATTCTCAAGCAGCTTGGGATCAGTGTAGGTCTGGGGCAGGTCCTAGATGCCGGTCGCTCCCTGGAATTTGTAGACATCGGTAACAAGAACGATTTCTATACGCTCTTGCGTTGCAATTTCGTCACTGAGAGAGAGAAGATTCCGCTCTTTGATCGGGTCTTCGATCGTTTTTGGCAAAGCTCCGGCCCGGAGGATGCTTCGGCGGAGTTTTTAGAGATGCCGATGCCTCCGTCGGCAGAGAAGCGTAGAGAGCCGAGCGCAACCGAGGAGCTTTCGGAGAGCCTCGCCAACCTAACCTCGGATGCCGAAGAGGAGCAGAACGAGAACGACGAGACCGTTCCGGTTCCCACCTATAGTCCTCACGAGTCCCTGAAGAGAAAGGACTTCAGCGAGTTGGACGTCGAGGAGAGCCGTGCCATCCGTCAGGCTATTCTGCTGATCGCCACTAAGATTGCGACGCAGGTCAGCCGTCGGAAAAAGCGCGGCCTCAAGGGAAAAGAGATCGATCCTCGCTGGACGATGCGCAGGAACATCAAATATGGCGGGGATGTCGTCGACCTGGTATTGCGCAAACGGAGAATTAAGAAGACCCGAGTGGTCCTCCTCTGCGACGTCAGTGGCTCGATGGATTGCTACAGCCGTTTTTTGATCCAGTTCATGTTCGGTCTCCAGAATGAGCTCTGGGGTGTGGAGACCTTTGTCTTCAGCACTTCTTTGAGCCGTATTACCCATCTCATTCGCACCAAGGATATCGGCAGTGCGCTGGACAGCATTTCCGATTCGGTTTTGGGATGGTCGGGGGGGACCAACATCGGGCAGTCTCTTGCCGCCTTTAACCTGGAGTTCGCTCCCAGCCTGGTGATGCATCGGACCGTCGTGGTCATTATCAGTGACGGATGGGACCGTGGGGACGTCGCTCTTATGGAGCAGGAAATGAGAAAGCTCAAGAGGCGCTGCCGGAAAATTATATGGCTTAACCCTTTGCTTGCCAGCGAGAATTACTAGCCCTTATGTAAAGGCATGCAGGCGGCGCTTCCTTACCTGGATCTATTTTTGTCGGTGCACAATCTCGACAGCCTGGTCCATTTGGGCCGAACACTTCAAAAGATGGTGGCTTGAAAAAATGCAAAAGTCAGGATTTGACCTTACAGATATTGTTGGAAGATCTGCTGCTCTAGCTGCTGCCTTCCCGTCATCCTGAGTGCAACGAAGGATCTCGTCTTCCGAGAGATTCTTCGGCCTGCGGCCTCAGAATGACAAGCGGCTTTGGTCCAACGTAACCTGACGTTGTCTGAAAAGTCGAATCTAAAGTTTTACATATTAAAAACAGTTTCGAATTTCGGGCCTCGAGTCCCGAGTTAATCAAAAACTTAAAACTAGAAACTTAAATCTAGGAACTCTCAGAATTAGTTTTTGGAGATTTAGATGGATTCAATTTATCATCAGGTCAAGGAATTTTTAGACAAGGGCGAAACAGTGGCGGTCGCCACGATCGTCTCCACGCGCGGTTCGACTCCCCGAGAGGTTGGGGCCAAGATGGTTGTGACCACCTGGGGCGAAATTTTAGGAACGATCGGAGGGGGATGCGGTGAGGCTGATGTGCAGCGTGAAGCGATAGAAGTGATCCGGAGCCGCAAGCCCAGGATGGTGCGGGTGGATCTCCTGGACGATATCTCTTCGGACAGCCCTGCGGTTTGTGGGGGGATAATGAACGTCTTCATCGATCCCTGGTGGGAGGGAAAAGACAAAGAGACATCCGAGAAAAAATGAACCGGTTGGCAGAGGAATTAGTTCGGATCACAGAGCAGAGGGCTTCGGCGGTTCTGGCAACCGTTGTTGAGGTTCAAGACAACGGATGGGTGGAGCCGGGGGAGAAATGGCTCATTTGCGACGGCACAATCACGTTGGGAACTATTCCTCACGAAAAGCTTTTGCAGGCGGTTCTCAAAGAGGCGGACGCGCGGCTGCGGGAGGAAAGATCGAAGCTCGTGGCGCTGGAGATTCCGGCAGTAGGGGGCAAGGTCGAAGTCTTCTTCGAGGTCATGTCCTCTCCGCCCAGGCTGATCGTGGTGGGCGCGGGCCACATCGCCGTTCCTCTGGCCAAGTTCGCCAAGGGACTGGATTTCCATGTGACGGTTATCGATGACCGTCTGCTCTTTGCCAATCGGGAGAGGTTTCCCGAGGCCGATGAGGTGCTCGTCGGCGACATGGCCGAGACGATAAAGAGGTTGCCAATCACTTCGTCCACTTATATTGTTCTGGTGACCAGGGGCCATAAATATGACGAGCCCTGCCTGCGCGAGATCATTCACGGCCCGGCAAAATATATCGGGATGATCGGCAGCAGAAGGCGCGTGAAGGCCTGCTTTCAAAGATTCAGAGACGAGGAGAAGATCTCCGAAGAGGTGCTTCAAAGGGTCTACGCTCCCATCGGTTTAGACATCAATACCGAGACGCCGGAGGAAATCTCCCTTTCCATCCTCGCGGAGATCGTCAAGGTGCGGCGAGGAGGAAAGGCCCAGTCCCTATCAGGTCATTGACGTTGAGCAGGAAAATCATAGGGGTGATTTTCTCCGATAGGGGAGAGGGCGCATCATTCATGTTGTTGGACTGGGTTCAAAAAGTTTTGCAGGAATGCCTCGGCTTTATTCCCTATCCGGCGACACTGAACCTTCGGCCGGAGTCGCAAGCAGAGATCGATCTCTGGAGGGAGATTCGGCGAGAGGCAAAGGGCACGAAAATTTCTCCGGAGAAACCGGAATTTTGTCATGCCCGTCTCTTCCGAGTCGAGATTGGAAGAGCTTCCGGCGAGACGGAAAGAGTCAAAGGTGGAGTTATTCTGCCGGAGGTCCACGGCTATCCGGCGGACAAGATCGAGGTCGTAGCTCCGGTCCGGATCAAAGATGAGTTCGGAGTGCGTGACGGAGACCGCCTCAGTTTGGAGTTTGTCGATTGAAAACTAAACGTCGGTTGATCGTAGGCATATCCGGGGCGACGGGCGTCATCTATGGGGTCCGCATTCTGGAGGTCCTGGGGGGGATCAAAGATGTAGAGACTCATCTGGTCCTAACCAAGGCCGGGAAGATGACCATTCAAGTCGAGACGCCTTACTCGACCAAGGATGTCGAGGGGATGGCGGATGTGGTTCACGACATCAATAATATCGGTGCCAGTATCTCGAGTGGATCGTTCCGTACCGAGGGGATGGTCATTGTCCCTTGTTCCATGAAATCGATGGGAGGGATCGCCCTCTCCGTAGGCGGAGATCTTTTGGTCAGGGCCTCCGACGTTATTCTCAAAGAGAGAAAGAAACTTGTCCTGGTGGTGCGTGAGACCCCTCTCCACTTGGGACATCTGGAAACCATGGCTGCTCTGACGCGGATGGGCGCGGTCATTTTTCCTCCGGTGCCTGCTTTTTACCACCGGCCCAAAACGCTGGACGACGTCATCAATCAGACCGTCACCCGTATTCTTGACCAATTCGACATCGATGTCACTCTCTTCGAGCGCTGGAGCGACAGAGGGATGAGCCGCCATCCCGAGGCGAACAATTACAACCCTGGGCCACGCGCTAAAAAAAATAGGAAAACCGTAAAAAAGCGCAGCTAGCAGGCGGGCCTTTCGAGGTGAGCCTCAAGGTCGAACCTTTTTCAACGGTCTGTTAGGGTTTGCCTTCTCGACTTATGCCACGGAGAAAGAGCAAGAAATCCCTGTCCGCGACGCAGCAGAGGAAAAAGGAACACCTGAATCTCTGTCTTGAGGACGGGATGGGGGACGATGGATACGGGACCGGTTTCGACCGTTATGTCTTTCCCCATAATGCCTTGCCGGAAGTTGATATCGACGAGATCGATTTGAGCACGAACTTCCTGGGTAAGCAGCTCAAGGCCCCTCTCTTGATCTCTTCCATGACAGGCGGCTTCAAGCTGGCGCGCAAGGTCAATCGAAATTTAGCGTCGGCGGCTCAGGCGTTGGGGTTGGCAATGGGAGTGGGATCTCAGCGGGTGGCGCTGGAAGAAGAGAGCGTGGCAGGCTCCTTCAAAGTCAGGGATCTCGCCCCGGATATATTGTTGTTGAGCAATTTAGGGGCTGTCCAGCTCAACTATGGCTACACAGTGGAGCAGTGCCGCCAAGCGGTAGCCATGATCGAGGCCGACGCGCTGATTCTTCATCTCAACGTTCTGCAAGAGGCCATTCAACCCGAGGGCAATCGGAATTTTAAGGGATTGACACAGAAGATCGGCGAGGTATGCCGGCAGCTCGGAGTTCCAGTGATCGCCAAGGAAGTGGGCAACGGCATCTCCGCTGATGTGGCAGTGCGACTACAGCAGGCGGGGGTGCGGGCCGTCGACGTTGCCGGGCGAGGGGGAACGTCATGGTACAAGGTCGAAGCCAAAAGGTCGGCTAAAAGGGGACAGTCGGCCCAGGTGACCTTTGCGAATTGGGGAATCCCTACGGACGAGGCTCTGGTTCAAGTCAGGCGTGCGCTGCCGGAGTTTCCGATCATCGCGTCCGGCGGTATACGGAGCGGCCTGGATATCGCTAAGGCCGTGGCTCTCGGAGCTAATATTGCGGCCATTGGCCAACCTCTTCTTGAACCGGCTCTGAAATCTCCCGAGAAGGTGATCGAATTTCTCTCCGGGATTATTCGTGAGATCAAGATCGCCATGCTATGCGTCGGGGTTACCGATCTGGCTGCACTCCGCGAGGTTCCGCTCTTGCGACGCTCCTAGAGTTGCGAGTTTGGGGTTTTGCATTGAACTCGAGACCCAAGACCTTAGACGATGTCAGACGAACTGAGACAACAGATCCTGAGCTACATCGAAACTCATAACACGATGACGCTGGGGACGTGCCACGAGAACGTTCCTTGGGCTGCAACCGTGTTTTTTGCCAGCGATGAGTTCCGACTCTATTTTTTTTCTGCTCCGGATTCCCGTCACTGTCAGAATCTTGCTACTAATACCCGAGTGGCGGTAACGATCCAAGAAGACTATCGAGATTGGCAGAAGATTAAAGGCATCCAGCTCGAGGGAAAGGTTGTAGCGGTAGATTCCGTTATCCAAAAGGGCAAAGCCATGACTGTTTATGCCCGCAAATATCCCGAGGTCATGAAGGTCTTTACCAATCCGGCCAGCGGCGTCTTTTACAAAGCCTTTCTGAAAGTCAAGTTTTACTGCGTGATTCCGGAGCGGGTGTTTTATATCGATAATGAGCAGTACGGCTTTGGTAAAAGGCAGGAACTCGTCATCACAGAATAATGTGCGGAATTCAGAATCCAGAAGTCAGAATACGGAACTCGTAATTAAAAAGGCGAGAAGAGGGGATTCTGGATTCTGATTTCTTAATCCTGGATTCCTTTTTGGGAGAAAATCATGTCACAACTCTTAGGGAAGGAGTTGACCGAAGAACTTTTCGCGCGCCTCAAGGGCGAAGATGTTGCCTCCAAGATGGGCAAGGCCATCGTCGTGGTCACGGTGGACGAGCAAGGATGGGCCCATCCGGCCATGCTCTCCTATTATGAAGTTGTCGCTAAAGGCCGGTCCAGAATCGACCTGGCGATCGGCAAGACCAGCACCACGGCAAAGAACCTCAGGCGGACCGGCAAGATCTCTATCTTGCTTACCGATCACGGCATGAACTACTACGTCAAAGGTCAGGCACAAGAGATCAGAGAATCCATCGAGGGAGTGTCCTTCATGTCGCTTTTCAGCGTGAAGGTAGAACAACTTTTGGAGGACCAGGAGCCGGATGCCCTCATAACCAGCGGAGTCACCTTCAGCCGCCCTCAGAAGAAAGAAATCACTGAGATCGTCGAGAAGATTTTTCAGGCCGTTAAAAAACAAGCTTAACAAACCAAGGAGCACGACCCGAATGAAAGTCCTGATCGTTTACTACAGCACTTATGGAAACGTTTACAAGATGGCCAAGCTCATCGCCGAGGGAGTCAAAGAAATTAAAGGCGCGGAGCCGGTAATCCGAACGGTTTCGGAGCTGATGCCCGCATCCGTCATCGAATCCCGCGAGGATATGAAAAAAGGCAGGGAGATGCAGAAAGACGTTCCTCAGGTTACGCTCGACGACTTTAAAGAAGCCGGCGCTATTGCTTTCGGAACGCCGACGAGATTCGGCAACGTCTCCGCGCAACTAAAGAACCAGATCGACCGGCTCACCCAGTTGTGGTTGGCAGGAGAGCTGGAAGGCAAAGCGGCCGGGGTTTTCGTCTCGACCGGAAGTCTTCACGGCGGGCAGGAGACGACTCATTTCACTCTCATGGCGCCCTTGCTCCATCTCGGGATGATCATTGTCGGAGTGCCTTATTCCGTCAAGGAGCTTTTCACCACGCAGGGGGGCGGTTCTCCCTATGGACCGGGCCACGTCGCAGGCGGCAACAGCCAGCGCGACATTGATCCGGCGGAGGCAGCCATCTGCCGCGCCCTGGGACGCCGACTGGCCGAAGTGGGGTTGCGTCTACAGCAAAAGTAGCTTGTATTTCCTCCGCTTCGGTCGCTCTTGATCTCACACTTGTTTCACTATATACTTAGTTTCACCAATGGGTGAAAAATCAAATATATTGAAAACTAGAAAGGCCGGACTGCAAGGTGCCAAACAGGAGAGGCAACTACTGACACATGCTTTAGCTACTCTCCAAGCGATTCCCAATCTACAGGTTAAAATCCCGGTTCCTCAAGCCGGCCATACTTTCAACGAACCGGACTTCATTCTACCGCTCGCTTACGGCGACAAGAAGTTCAAAGTAGTAGTTGAGTGTAAGCCTAGTGGGGAACCCTCAGTGCTGCGTCGTTCCGCAGCCTGGCTTCACAACCTAGTAGCAAACCATACATACGACTACGCCCTGATCGTCGCACCATTCATAAGTCGTGATGGGGCGGAAGTCTGCCGTGATCTAGGAGTGGGTTTTGTAGATCGATCAGGGAATTGCTTGCTGGCGCTAAACGGTTTGTACGTCGAACGCACAGGCAACCCCAATAAATTCAGAAAGCCACGAGAGATCCAGAGTCTATTTTCCCCGAAGTCGTCCCGGGTCATTCGCTGCCTGTTGTCCGATCCGGCACGGGCCTGGACACTTAAAGGCCTGGCGACTGAAACGGGTGTGAGTATTGGACTGACTCATCGCATCGCAACGGCCCTCGAAGATAGCCTCTTCGCTAAGAAAGACATCGGGGCATTCAAGCTTGAGGACCCAGCGCGCCTACTGGAAGCATGGCGGGAAGAATATCACAGGCGGGCTCCTAAGTGGGAGAGATACGTTGTTAAGGTTGGTTCTGTCGAAGAATTGGAGCAACAGCTCAAAGCAGCAGCGACTCGCCACGGAGTCAGGTATGCCCTTAGTGGACCAAGCGGTGCCTCCTTTATATATTCATATCTCACTCCGACCGCAGTTCATTTGTATATGGATGTCTTGAAGCAGGAGTTTCTGAAGGACCTTAATGCCGATTCGGTTACTTCTGAAGGGAACCTTCTCGTTAGAGTCGTGGAGCAGGAGAATGAGTTCATCGGTTCGAGGGACGTAAGAGACGTCTACGTCGTGAGCGATCTCCAGTTATATCTGGATCTTTGGGCGATGGGTGGTAGGGCACAGGAGGCGGCGGAAGAACTCCGTCGGGGCCTTCTCCGGTTTTGAGAGAGCGATGCTGTACAGCAAAGATTCCCTTGAAGCGTGCCGACAGGTTCTTAAAGACGTTGTTTACTGCTTGAGCGACTACAAAGACAAATATTACCTGATAGGCGGATGGGCAGTCTATTATCTCCTGGAGCGCCCTGACCGTACGCCTGAATCGATCGGGTTCGCGGGAACTGAAGACGTTGACCTGGCTTTCCTAGTTCCCATGGTTGAGCTTGAGCGGATCATGAAAAAGCTAGAGAAAAAGGGCTACCAACAGTCCGCCAGCCAGCGGATGTACCGAGAAGTATCGGGTAGGACAGTGATCATCGATCTTCTCGGAGGAAAACAGGAGATAAAGGACGGGTTTACCTTTAGAAAGAGAATCTCCGGCGCGACCCTTGCTGGAGAAATCATAGATAAAGAAATCAGCATAGCGAACCTTCCCGCGTGCTTGGTTCTCAAAGGACGGGCATTTGAGGAGAATCCCAAGGACAAAGACGCCTATGACATTTACTACCTGGTCACGCATGGCGGAGAAAGAGACGGCGGTGCTGCCTTGGAAATGAAAAAAGTCCTTAGGCATCCGTTCGTTGCCGAAGGTGTAAAGCTGCTCCATGTACATTTTGGAAGAGTAGAGGGGAAAGGACTTAGAACCGCCACACAGATGTTGAGCCGCCTCGAAGGCAGATCGGCTAAAGAGGCGCGGGCGATGGTACGAGGAAGCTTTAGTCGGTTTTTTTCGGGGATGGGTATGGAGGCGAATTTTTAGTTGCACGGGCCATCTGCCGCGCCCTCGGCCGCCGGCTGGCCAAAGTGGGACTGCGTTTAGAGCGGAAATAAGCCCTTCCGGCAGCCCGACCTAGAATCGTCGGAATTTGATTGAAGCGTCGTTCAATTCAATCCCACGGCGGTTACAGAGCTTGACTCTGGCCTAGCAGACGAAATAGGCTGCGGGCCAGTAGGGAGATAGGCCGCCATG
>JAUXIP010000254.1 GCA_030620935.1 Deltaproteobacteria bacterium
AACCTGTTAGGCATGATGAGCCGTATCTTGCTGACAACCCAAATTGACGCCGGGGCTATTAGAGTGGAAAGTGAGGAAGTGAATCCGGGTGAACTCCTTGACCAACTTAAGTCGGCCTGCCATGTCTCTTCAGGCAAGGACGTTGCTCTGCTTTGGCACTATCCCTCGGACCTTCCGGTGATAAAGACCGATAGTAATCGGCTCACGCATATCCTTCAGAATCTTATTAACAACGGCATCAAATATACCCAGAAGGGTCAGGTTGTGATAAGCGCCCGGCATATTCCTGGGTCCAGGAGGCTGGAGTTCAAGGTGGCGGACACGGGGATCGGGATTCCGAAAAAGTCCCTTCCCATCATCTTTGAGAAGTTCCGTCAGGTGGACAGCTCGGAGACGCGGCTTTACGGCGGCGTAGGACTGGGGCTTTATATCGCCAAGCAGATGACAGAGACACTTGGAGCGACGCTTGAGGTGGAAAGCAAACTCGGCAAAGGCTCGACCTTTACGTTTACAATACCCCGCGAAACGTAGCGGGGTCGAGTAGTTTTTAGTTGGAAGAGAGATCCGTCAATCGTACACCAACAACTTATTAATATGAAAAACTTGCGATTAAAAAATTATAGGCTGTTCCCTATGGCTAGCTTTGGCTGCCGTTGACAGCCCTTCCGCCCTTATGAAATAATCGCCCCCGTTTCATGACGTTATGAGTCGGTGAAGTTCCACTGTTTTTTTCGTTGGAGTCACGACTTTGATGATTGAACTAAAAACTCATTATCGGGAACTTCAGGCCTTCCAAGAGATCAGCCAAAACATTTTAAATTCTCTGGACCTTCAATTCATCGTAGAGGGCATCCTCGACAAAACCCTTGCCGTCGGTTCATTCGATCTAGGCGTTATCCGTCTCTTGGACTCCGGCGCCAAGAACCTCGAGGCATTGGCAAAACGGGGGTATCAGTATCCAGAAAACGTGCGCCATTTAAGCATAGATCCGATCACCCAAGGGTCCGGAACGACGCTTATCCGGGTAATCACGGAAAAGGCAACCCAGGTCGTGGAAAATGTCCCTGAGTTCGACGGGTGGCGCACATTTAAGAGAGAGGGGGTGCAATCCGCCATTGTGGTCCCCGTCCTTGCCCAAGGGCGGATCCTCGGAACCATCCAGCTTGGCAGCCGCAAATCCCGAAAATTTGGTCCCGACGAGATTCATCTTCTGGAGGCTATCGGAAGCCAGATGGGCATTGCCGTGCAAAAGGCCCGGCTCTCGGATGAGATGAAACGGAGGGTGCGGGAAATATCCGCCCTCAATACGGTCACCACTGCGGTCAGCACTGCCCTCAACCTCGATGAGACTCTGGAGAAGTCGCTCCATGCCGTCCTGCTTATTACCGGGATGGAGACAGGATACATCCAGTTGCTTACCTCAGACTCCTCCGAGCTTATTCTCAAGGTGCACCAGGGGATTTCTTCGGCCTTCGTGGAAAAGATCCGGCGCGGCGTGCGGCCCGGCGGCAAAACAAAGCAGATCATCTCCACCAAAAAGCCCATCGTCCTGGAAAATATGGCTCCCAAACGCGCCGGAAAATTCCAAAGCGAGGGTATCACCGCTGCCGTCTGGCTGCCGATTATGTCACAGGAAAAGGTCCTCGGCATCATCTGCGTGGCGACACACGGTGCGCAGACCTTCAATGCCGACCAGGTCCGCCTGTTGGAGTCCGTTGGGGCCTCCATCGGGGTGGCGCTGGAAAAGGCCCGGCTCTTTACCGAGGCCGATCGCAGACGCAGACACGCCGACGCGCTGCGCGAGATAGGTCTTTCCCTCACCTCCACTCACGACCCGCAGCAGGTCTTGCAACGGATCGCCGAAGAGGCGCGGCGATTAACCGATGCCCTGTTTACCTTTGTCGTAACACCAGACAAGCCGTTTTATCGGTTCGGAGCCATTGCAGGAGACGACCAGGGCTATCGGGAGGTCCTCAAACTCTCGGATGAACCCCGCTCTCTCTACGGCCGAGGCCCCCTTGGACGGGCAATCCGCAGCCGCCTACCAGTGATCTGCGAAGATGTCCTGACCGATCCCTTATTCGCGCCCTGGCGGGAGATCGCTTCGGAGCGGGGAATTCGTTCCCTGGTGGCTGTGCCTCTGTTAGTCCAAGAACAGCCGGTTGGGGTGCTTCTTGCCTATGCGCCCATCCCTCGGGCTTATGACGACGAGACTATGAGCCTTTTGAGTTCTCTGGCAGCGCAGGCCGCCGCCGCATTGGAGAACGCCCGGCTGTTCCAGGAGACAAAACGGCGGGGTCAGGAACAAGCGGCCCTCAACACCATCGCTAGGGCCGTCAGCCAGTCCCTTGAGGTCGATCAACTCCTCAAAATCGCTCTGGAGAAAGTCGTGATGGTAACGGGAAGAGAGGCTGGGTACGTCCGGCTTCTGGATGAGAACCGGGGAACTCTTCATTTGGTGACTTACTCCGGCCTCTCGGAAAATTTCATCGCCCCCTACCGAACGAACGCCCGCCGCGGGGAAAGGCAGAAAAAGTACTAAGTTCGGGAACCTCTTTAGTCTTCAACAACATGCAGGCGGAGGAGATTCGCGAGGACACACGCTCCGAGGGGATTACCGCCATGGCCTTCATCCCCCTTATGGCCAAGGGCAAGGCTCTGGGACTGCTGAATCTGGCCACACGGAAACAGCAGCCTTTTGAAGCCAACGAAATAGAATTCCTCTCGGCTATCGGAGAAGTGATCGGAGTGGAGCTGGAAAACGCCCGACTGTTTGAAGAGGTTAGGCGAAAATCTCAGGAGCTTGAGTCCCTGGTCAAGATTAATAAAGACGTGGCTGCGCTTTTGGATCGGGAGATTTTACTTCCCCGCATTGCCGAAGAAGCAAGGAAAATCCTCAAGGTGGATGGCTCCGTTTTTCGCCTGATTGAAGGGGATTACCTTGTGCTCAGAAACGTTTCGCATCCTGAAAAACTGAACTTTCGTCCTCGATTGAGACTTGATGAAAGCGTATCCGGGAATATTGTCCAGGAGAATCGAGTCATAGCTATCAAAAATATCCTCGAAGATCACACGATCATCGGAGAGCACCGAGAGGTCCTTTGCAAAGCGGGTTACCATTCTTTCCTCGGAGTCCCCCTGCGAGCAGGAGGTCGTGTCATTGGGACTTTAAATTTCTACTCCAAAGAAGAGAGGGAATTCCAACCGGAAGAAATCAGCATCATTACTTCCTTCGCAGATCAGGCCGCCATCGCCATCGAAAATGCTACTCTTTATTATGAATCCCGCAGACAAGAGGAAATCCAAAAACTCTTAAAAGAGCTTAGCCAAGACATCACCTCCCTCGATATCAACTCGCTGTTCCAAAAGGTCACGGAAAAAGTGCGGGAGTTCTTTCGGGCGGATATCTGCGATGTGAGGATGGTGGGGGACTGGCAGCTGGTCGCTGTCTCGGGCATCGAGGTGGATCGCATCCGCGGCTCGGGAACTATGCGCGGGCGAGCGACATGGATTCTGGAGAACCGAAGACCCTTGGTCATCGCCGACATTACTCAAGAGACAAATATCTCGACTGAATCGACCACACGTCAAATCGGAATCCGAGGCTATCTTGCAGTTCCTCTCTTCTCCAAGGGGGGAGATATTGTGGGCGTGATGAGAGCCTTAACCTATCAGCCGAGAGAGTTTACCCAGGAAGAAGTCGATCTCTTACAGCAGTTGGCCAACGGCACTGCCGTCGCCCTGGAAAACGCCCGTTTGTTCCAGGAGACGGAGCGCAGGGCGCGGGAGCAGGCTGCCCTGAATGATATTGCTGCCGCCACGAGCCAATCGCTTCATCTCGACGAGCTTCTTCAAATTGCCTTGGACAAGGTGTTGGCGATCACCGGGCGCGACCGAGCGTACATCAGGCTCAGGGATCCTCTCACCGGAAACCTCATCCTGACCACCCACCGAGGGATCTCGGAAGAGTATGAGAGGTTGCTTCGACAACCCCAGACTCCGGGAGGGAAGAGTGATCGGGTCTTGCAGTCGGGAGAACCCGTGGTTGTTTATGATCCCGACAGATTCATTCTCAGAGGGAAAGCTTGGTGGGGAGGAGATCGATCCGTCGCCTGGATCCCGCTGGTGGCGCGAGGAAAGGTCACGGGGATTCTGAACGTATCTACTAATGCTCAGGCAATTCCCTTTGTTCCCCGGGAAATCGAACTCTTACAGGCGATTGGCAATGTCATCGGAGTCGCCGTGGAGAATGCGCGGCTATTTGGAGAGACCCAACGCAGTCTGGACCAGGTCCGGGCCCTGCGAGAGATCGAGCAAGCCATGAGTTCGACG
>JAUXIP010000378.1 GCA_030620935.1 Deltaproteobacteria bacterium
ACTCTATGCACCGACTACAGGGATCATTGACTTTATTGGAGTTGCCCAAGCCTACGCTACAAGAATCCAGAGTCTGGGCGGTGAGATCCGCACCTCACACGAAGTGAAGAACATTGTGCAAGGAAGCGGCGGGCTGATTATAGAAACCCCTTCCGGAGAGTTTCGCTCCAAGCACATGATTAACTGTGCCGGGTTGTTCTCGGACCAGATAGGCCGGATGATAGGCCGATATAAGGACTCGGAGATCGCGGGAGAAGGAGATCTCCGGATTGTTCCTTTCCGAGGTGAATATTACAAGGTGATTCCCGAAAGACACTTTTTGGTTAACAGACTCATCTATTCGGTCCCTGATCCCGAATTACCCTTCTTGGGGATTCATTTCACCCGGACGCTTCGTGGAGATGTGGAAGTCGGTCCGAACGCGGTTCTTGCCTTTGCTCGAGAAGGTTACCGGAAAACGGACGTTAACCTGAGCGATATATGGGGAATCCTCTCTTATAGAGGATTTTGGTCAATGGCCCGCATGCATTGGAAATCAGGACTGGGGGAAATGTATCGGTCTATTAGCAAACGAGCCTTTGTCAAGGCTCTGCAACGACTGATCCCAGACATGCAACCCAATGATCTGGTCCCTAGTAGAGCCGGCGTCAGAGCCCAAGCGGTTTCGGCGACAGGGGCCCTCTTCGATGACTTTGCGCTTTCACAAACCGGGAACGCTATTCACGTTCTCAACGCCCCTTCCCCGGGCGCCACCGCATCCCTTGCCATCGGGAAAAGAATCGTCGACATGGCCGCCGAGGCTTTTTCCCTCCAGAACTAAACCCAGCCTTCAACACTCGATCCTTGATTTCTCTCTATTCCTCCACTATCGTTGGACCTCACATCTGACGGAGGTCAAGCGCTAATGATTATCGAATACAAGGGACACAGGCCGAAAATTTCACCGAAGGCCTTTATCGCGCCGACGGCAGTCCTTATCGGGGATGTCACGGTCGGAGAAGACGCGAGTATTTGGTTTGGCGCCGTTCTGAGATCCGACCAGAACGAATACCCTGTCGTCGTAGGGCCTCGCACCAGTGTCCAGGATAACTGCGTCATCCACTCAGGCGAGGCCGCAACTATTATGGAAGAGGATGTCACAATAGGACACGGGGCTATCATGGAGGGGTGTGTCATCCGGCGCGGGGCTATTATCGGCATGAATGTCACCGTCTTGGAAAACACGGAGATCGGAGAGGAATCGCTCATCGCCGCGGGAAGCGTGGTGGTGCCTCATACGAAAATTCCGCCCCGTGTCTTAGCGGCAGGGAGCCCGGCCAAAGTGAAAAAAGAGATCAGCGGCGAGGCCCTTAACTGGATCAAGATGGGGTCCTCCACTTATACCCAATTATGTCGGGAATACCTCGGCGGTGCGTACAAGATCATCGGTTAGAAACCTATTCGTCTACGGGACCCTGATGGACCTGTCGCTGCTTCATCGGATTACGGGCAACCATTTTTCCCCATCACCTGCCGTCTTGAAGGACTTTCAAAAATTTTCTTCTCGTCTCGGATACCCCCATATCCTTCCTCGCAAGGGTTCTACGGTCGAAGGCCTGCTCATCAGGGGACTTGACCCAGAATCCATCAGAAAGCTCGACAGATACGAAGCTGAAGGGCACCTTTATTTCCGCCAAAAACTCACTGTCGTGAGTCAAGAGAAAAGGGCGCGCTGCGAGGTCTACGTGAAAAACCCCCGAAGGTTACGTCCCCGTCCCTAACTTTTCTTTTCCAATTCGTTATGGAAAAAATCCTGAGAAACCTTTATTTTCAGCGTAAAATGCGGAAGCACATGGGTCCTGATTTCCAGCTTATGTCTCGAAACCAATCGTCGAAATACCTGCGACCTATCATTTTAGGAAGCCTTTCCGTTTTCCTATTCGCCTGTGCTACCACGGAACCAAAACTCATGTGGGAAGCAAAACATATCGCACAGCTCCCAAGTGATGTGGTCGTGCTCCAGAGTCCTCTCGGTCAAACCGTTTCGACAGTAAGCACGCACGATATTAAAAGAATTCTTCTTGCTAAAATCAGGATCGCCAGAATAGCCGGCGTCGATGCAGAACTAGCGATCGTAGAAGGAAAGGAACCCAACGCTTTTGTGGGAACCATCCCAGGACGACATGTTATCGCTATCAATGTCGGCATGCTGAAACTCCTGGGAGATGACATCGACGCAGCCGCATCTTTACTCGGTCACGAAGCCGCTCACCTAGCTAAAAAACACGCTGAGACCAGCCAGACCCGAGCCAAAACGCTCCAGGGAGTCGGTTCCTTAGTTGGGGTGGGGTTGGGAATGGCCGGAGTCCCGGCCGCAGGCACATTAACAGGGCTTGCTGTTGATTTTATCGACGCTTCGTACGACCGAGACCAGGAACGAGAGGCCGACAGCCTGGGCGTCGGGTACATGATCTCCGCCGGCTACGATCCCGAAGGAGCAATTCGCCTCCACGAGAAACTGCTCCAGGTCTCTGGCGGCATATTGTTGCCGTTCCTGAGCACTCATCCAAGCGGAAAAGAAAGAATCCAAATTTTAAAAGAGCTCATCAAAACAATGGATGCCACGCAGCCAAATCCGGTCCGTTGATAAGGCTCCGTCAGAGTAGTGAATATCGGCCCAAAAGAGCAGCGCAAACGGCTTATTATGGGGTTCGTGGCCGTGGCTTTGGGCAGCGGGATCGCCTTGGCGCTTATTTCTACCGGCGTAGATCGATGGTGGCGCCTTGCCCTCTTTATTCCATTCTGGATGGGTGCCTTGGGTTTTTTCCAGGCGCGGGAAAAGACTTGAGTCGTCCTGGCAGCGCGAGGCTTGCGCAACCTGGATAGTGGAGAAGAGAAGATCAAGGATGAAACTTCGGCCATGACACTGCGCCGCCAGGCCCGCAAAGTTCACGCCGAATCTATTGCTCTAGCACTCTTCCTGATCGCACTCTTTCTACTGATTCCCGTTTTTTAAGCGGCTCCGGAAAGGTGTGGTGTTCCAGAGAAGCGCAGGGGGCCCGCTCCTCCCTTC
>JAUXIP010000054.1 GCA_030620935.1 Deltaproteobacteria bacterium
ACCGGTCGAATCATATCTATGTAGTCGGGGCGAAGTTTTTAAACTTCCATGGAAAGTTCTCGTTTGACAGTCCGCTGCTTCTTGAGATCCTCAAAGAGGCCAACGGGAAGTTCCAAGTCCCGATGGAACTGACCGTAGAAGAGCCGGATATAGAACGGCTCTTCTGGAGCGCTGATACCCAGTATTTCAAAATAAAGAAGCGGGGATTCAAAAAACAATTCCCCATACCGCACCTCTTCTTTTTCAGCGGTTTACACTCGGATTACCACTGGGGGGACGATACGCCGGACAAGGTTGACTTCTACAAAGTAGGCAAGGTTTCCTGCCTTACATATCATGTGCTTAACGCCCTATCGGACGGCGCACGACCGGTGTACACCGAGCCGGTTTCTTAGTTTCTTGCCGCCGGAAAGGAAGATATTCGAATTTCTACAGGGGTGATTACTCAGCCTTGTTCGGCATTTTCGTAATCAAACTCCTCGCGCTCGGAGAGATCCTCAAAACGGGTATACTCTTTGAGAAATGCCAGCCTGATGGTGTCGATGGGGCCGTTTCGTTGCTTGGCGACGATGATTTCCGCTATCCCCTTATCTGCCGTAGCCTGATTATAGACCTCATCCCGATAGATAAAGGCGATGACGTCTGCATCCTGCTCTATGGCACCGGATTCCCTGAGGTCGGCCATCATGGGCCGTTTGTCTCCCCGGTCTTCGACACGCCGGTTGAGCTGGGAGATGCCGATGACGGGGACATTCAACTCCTTAGCCAATGCTTTTAGGGAACGCGAAATTTCGGAGATTTCCTGCTCGCGGTTTGATGCGGCACCCATGCCCCGCATCAACTGCAGATAATCGACGATAATCAGGCCGATCTTTTTCTCCCGGTCCCGGACCAGGCGCCGGGCTTTGGCCCTAAGCTCGAGGATCGAGATTGCCGGAGTGTCGTCTATATAGATGGCGGCCTCGGCCAATTTGCCCGCAGCCATGACCAAGGGAGGAAACTCCCGTTCCGATAAATAACCTGATCGGACTTTGGAATGGTTGATCCTGGCTTCCGAGCAAAGCATCCGAAGGCCCAACTGCTCTTTGGCCATTTCAAGAGAGAAAACCGCGACGCCGACCCCGGCGTTCATGGCGGCATGGGCGGCAACATTAAGGGCAAAGGCCGTCTTCCCCATGCTCGGCCTGCCGGCGACAATAATCAAGTCCGAAGGCTGCAGACCGGCCGTAAGCTTATCAAAGTCCTTGTACCCTGTTGGGACTCCGGTCACCAGCTCCTTGCGCTCGTAAAGCCGTTCGACCATTTTTATGGAGTCCTTCATCATGTCCCCCACCATCACAAAGGAGGACTTGATCTTCTTTTCCGAGATGTCGAAGATCACCTTCTCGGCTTGATCGAGGAACTCATCGACGTTTCCCTGCCCTTCAAATCCCTTAGTCGCAATCTCGGTGGCGGCGGTGATCAGATTGCGTAAGATGGCCTTTTCCCTCACAATCCGGGCGTATTGCGCAATGTTTGCCGCGGTCGGGACTAAATTGGCAAGAGAGGCGAGATAGGCGGAACCCCCTACGGCATCGAGGACCCCTTTGGCCTGAAGAGTTTCGCTCAAAGTGATCAGATCGACCGGTTCGTTGCGCTCGGAGAGCTCGATCATGGCGCTAAAGATTTTACGGTGAGATTCTCGGTAGAAGTCCGCGGGAGCGAGGTTCTCCAGCGCCCGATTGATAGCATCGTTTTCGAGCAAAATCCCTCCCAGCACCGAGGACTCTGCCTCCAGACTCTGGGGCGGGACCTTGCGGAGATTATCGTCTAGGGTTGCCATGCAATTTAACTGAGCACTGGATCAAAGATTCTGGATTCAGAACCTAGAAAAGAAGTGCGATTCGCTAACGTTACTTCAATTGAAATAAAAAGCAAGGAAAATTTTTGCCAGCCCACGACCCTTCTTGCCGCCCTATGCATCGGTCCGGATCGGCGGGCTGAGAATCTGCGTCGCTTGGTCCAATGCCTGATGGCTTCCCAAAAGAACAAGGATATCACCGGCGGAAAGAAGAAAATCAGGCCCGGGGCTGGGAATCGACTTTCCATCATGCACCGCCGCGATCACCGTGACCCCCGTGCGTGCGCGGAGTTCCAGCCCTTCCAGGCTCTTACCGACGGCGGGAGAGCCCTCTTGAACCAAAAAAGTGTCGGTTGTCGTGCCGATTAAGAATTGGCTCAACTCATCGAGCCGTTTTCCCTGGAGGTGTATACCGCGCAGCGTGCCATAATGTTCTTTACGGATGAGATCCACCTGGAGAGTAATAACATTGCGCGGGACATGGTATTCCTGCAAGACCCGGGCGAAGATCTCCACCGAAGTCTCAAACTCTTCGGGAATCACCTGGCTGGCACCTAAACGGTACAGAGGCTCGATCTCCGCGACATAACGGGTGCGGACGATCAGGTAGAGATCGGGCTTTAAACGGCGGGCCTGAGAGACGATGTGAACCGTGGCTACCCGATCTGAAATCGCAATGACCAAGATCCGTGCCTGCTCGATACCCATCTTCTCCAGAACTTCCGGACGGGTCCCGTCGCCGAAAACAATGGGCTCTCCGGCAGCCCTCGCCCGGCCTACCAGAGCCGGATCCATCTCCAGGATCCTGTAAGGAATACCGACCTCTTTAAGAACTCGCGCAAGATTTTGTCCATTTAAGCCATACCCAACGATAATGACATGGCCCGTCGAATCGTCCACCTCTTCAGCGCCTTGGGATGAATCTTTAGCCAAACCAGCAGGTCGCCAGACAGTCGTCTCCAAACCGAAGGCCAGCGGATGGACCCAATGAATCAGAAAGGGAGTCGCCATCATGCTGAGAATCGAAGCGGCCAGAAAAAGCTGCTCGCCACCGGAGCTCAAAAGACCGTAATTTTGCCCTACTTTGGCAAGAATAAAGGAAAACTCCCCGATCTGGGCGAGGCTTAAGCCTAATATCACGCCGAGCCTTACGGAACGGTAAAACCACCAGAAAACCAGGAAGATCACGACACTCTTGATCCCAACGATCAAAAGCAGATTCAACAGAGGAGTGATGGCATCCTCTACGAGAAAATCGAGATTGAGCAGCATGCCGACGGAAATAAAAAAGATGCCGCTGAAGGAATCGCGCAAAGGCAGAATATCGGCAACGACCTGATGGCTGAACTCCGACTCTGAGATAACGAGCCCCGCGATAAAGGCCCCGAGCGGCAAAGAAAGACCCGACTCCGATGTCAACCAAGCCGTGCCCAAGCAGAGGAGGATGACAAAGAGGATAAAAAGCTCCCGATTCCTTAGAGAGGCTACCTGGCGCAAAAACCAAGGCAAGACACTTCTGGAACCCACAACGATGACGCCGAGGACTAAAACAGCCTTGCCCAGGGCCCATGCGATCAGAGGAAAGGACGCGTTCCCGGACTGACCCAAGATCGGCACCAAAAGCATCATCGGAACGATGCAGAGATCCTGGAAAAGGAGGATTCCCGTGGCCAATCTTCCTTGAAGCGTATCGATGTCTTTTCGATCGTTGTAGATCTTGAGGACAATCGCCGTGCTGCTCAAGGAAACTAAGAAGCCATAAAAGATCCCGACTTCAAGCGCCGCTCCGAAAAAAAGAGAGATGACGAAAACCACCAGAGTGGTAAGGGTGATCTGAAAAACTCCGGCCCAAACGACAACCCGGCGGATCGGAAGGATCTCCGCCAGCGAAAATTCGACGCCGATCGTGAAGAGCAAAAGGGCAACGCCGATCTCCGCCAGGGTTTCTATCTCATGCACGTCACGGATCAAACCCAACCCGTCAGGACCTACGATCACTCCGGCAAGAAGAAACCCGACGATGGTCGGAAGCCGCAACTTTTGGAAAACAAAGACGATAGCAATCGTAGCCGTTAGGACGATGAGGAGCTCTTTTAGGACGCCCAGATCAGTCATGAAAATACGCCGCTGTGAAACGACCGAGAGGAAAGTGGTTCACCGGGCTTTATGTTCCGCCGTGATCACCGTGTGAATGCCGCCGCGAACGTTAAAGTCTCCCACCACGGTCATGGATTTAGGATGGCAGGCCTGCACCAGGTCATCGAGGATTCGATTGATGACATCTTCGTGAAAGGCACCGTCTTCACGGAAAGACCAGAGATAAAGCTTGAAAGACTTAAGCTCAATGCACAGGTCGCCGGGAACATAACGAACCCGGATCGTAGCAAAATCCGGCTGGCCGGTGCGGGGACAAACGCAGGTAAACTCCGGGCACTCCATGCTGATTTCATAGTCTCTACCCGGCCGAGGGTTCGAAAAAGTCGCTAATTCCTTGCCGGGCAACGTAACCACGGCGTAATACTAACTCAGGATCGACCTACTTGCCAATCGATTTTCTCGTGCCGACAAAAACACGTGTCGACCTATGAAGCTCCACTCGTAAGAGCACGGAAAGCACAATCGCCGACCGGTGCAAGCTACGGTAATATAAGACGTCTCCCTATGTGCCTAACAACCTGTTTGACAGCAGTAAGCACGTATAGTATTTAATATGCAATGTTTTTCGAACGAGTGATCGGCTGCGAACCCTGCCGGAAGGACGACTCTGCATATGAAAAAAGTCCTTGTAGTTGAAGATCATCCCGACATGCGGGAGCTTCTTCTCTGGCAATTGGAGCTTATGGGGTTCCTGGGGATCCCGGCCAAGCATGGGAAAGAGGGCGTCGAGAAGGCCAAGGACGAAAGGCCCAGTTTGATCCTTATGGACATCATGATGCCCGGCATGAACGGTTGGGAGGCCACTCGCCAAATTCGATCCAACCCGGAGACCCATGATATTCCGATCGTGGCTGCGACTGCCTTATTCAGGGAAGCCGATATCAAAACCTGCATCGAAGCAGGCTGCAACGATTGCATCGTCAAGCCGTTTACCTTCCAAGAGCTTCAAGGAAAACTGAAGGAATTCATCTCCGTTCCCAGCGCCGTCGTCCAGTAATTACGGCTCCCCGTTCTTCTTTCTTTCCACCGTATTTTTCTTATAGAATGGCTCTAGAGGTCCGTTCGTGTCTTCAAAGGAAAAAGCCATTGCTATCGTACGGCGTCTTCATGAAGAGGGTTATGAGGCCTATCTGGCGGGCGGATGTGTCCGCGACGAACTCCTCGGCAAGTCCCCCCAAGACTACGACATCGTCACGGGCGCGCGGCCGGAAGCCGTCCAGAAAATCTTTTCTCACACAGCGGCGGTAGGGACGCAGTTCGGGGTGGTTTTGGTGATGATCGATAGGGAGCCCTTTGAAGTGGCCACCTTCCGCTATGACGGGCCTTACCTGGACGGACGCCACCCCAGCCATGTCCGCTTTGCCAGCTTGAAAGAAGATATTTTGCGGCGGGACTTTACCATCAACGGGATGGTTTATGATCCTTTAACGGATAAAGTTATCGACCTGGTCGGCGGGAGAGAAGACCTGAGCAGGCGCTCGGTCCGCGCCATAGGAGATCCTACAACGCGCTTTCAAGAGGACCGTCTCCGAATGGTGCGCGCGATCCGGTTCGCGGCCGGCCTTGGCTTCGAGATCGAAGATGAGACCTTGAGGGCCATCCGGGACCAGGCACCGAACATTACGCAGATCTCTTGGGAAAGAATCGGGGAAGAGATCACGCGCATCCTTACAGAAGGACAGCCCAAGAGAGGATTTGAACTGCTGGATGTGACTCAGCTTCTCAGAGTCCTGATTCCAGAGATGGAGCTACTGAAGGGCGTCGAGCAAAGTCCTGACTTTCACCCGGAGGGGCATGTCTTCACGCACACCTTGCTCACGCTCACCCATCTTGTCAGACCAACGGAAACCCTCGCTTACGGTTGTCTCCTGCATGATATTGCCAAGCCGGTATGCATCAAAAAAGAGGGAGAGCGCATTACGTTCTACGGACATACGGAAAAAGGGGCGGAGATGGCCGTGGAAATTCTGCAGCGCCTCAAGCGCAGTCGAGCGGTATGGGAAAAAGTGGCCTATCTGGTCGGGAATCACTTGCGACACACGCAAGCGCCCAAGATGCGCCTCAGCACCCTGAAGCGTTTTCTAGGGGAAGATGGGATTGAGGAGCTGTTGGAGCTGGCGCGGATCGACGCCCTATCGGCAAATGGAGATCTTCAGTACTATCATTTTTGCAAAGAAAAGATCGCCGAGCTAAAACGAGAGGAGATCCATCCTGAGCCGTTGCTGCGGGGCAGAGACCTGACCGCCATGGGGTTCACTCCCGGCCCTCTGTTCCGCGATATCTTGACGGGGGTTGAAGAAGCGCAACTGGAGGGACAGATCAACACCGAGAAAGAAGCCGTTGAGTGGGTCCGTAAACGATACCAACGTTAAGGTGGATAGACTAGCGGTAGGGTCACGGTAAAGGTCGAACCCTTCCCCCATTCGCTCTCCAGTTTGAGATTTCCCTTCAACAAATCTACCATCTTTTTTGTAATGCTTAGGCCCAGGCCCGTGCCGGGATATTTCGTTCGATCGATCCCCTCTCCCATGTAAAACGGATCGGAGATATAGGGAACATCTTCTTCTCTTATCCCGATCCCCGTATCCCGTATGGCGATGGAGATCCACCCTTCTTGCGATTCACCGCTATCCGTATTGGGCTGACACGCAACTTGTACCTCAATTTCTCCTCTGTCGGTATATTTTATGGCGTTGGACAGTAGATTTTGTAGGACCTCCTTGACTTTCGACGGATCGCTTTTAACCAAAGGGATCCGATGATCCAAGTTTAAAATGAAGTTAAGCCCTTTTTCTCTCATCAGGGGAGAAAAGAAAAGTTCCATCTCTTCCATCAACTCCTTGAGACCAAATTCCTCGATGTGAAGCGGTACTCTCTTGGCTTCCAAACGCGATAAGTCAAGGATCTCGTCGATCAGACGGAGAAGATCATGAACATTGCGTTCTATGCGTTCGACAGATTTTTTTTGACCCTCGGTCAATTCTCCATAGAGGCCGCGCGTGAGAAGTTGCTGAGTGCCAAGGATGACATTGAGAGGGGTCCTGAGTTCGTGCGCCATAGTGTTGAGAAAGTCGGATTTCACCTGAAACGCCTCTTCCAGATCAGAGGATTTTCGCCTGACTTCTTCGAACAGGTTGGCGTTCTCGATGGCCACGGTCGCGCCGGCCGCCAGTTGCTTGGCGAGGGAAACTTCCTCCTGCGTAAATTCCCTCTCCGTGAGACAGGTCATCAGAAGAACACCGATCGATTTACGCCCTCGGGAGATCAAAGGAACACAAAGGTAGCCCCTAACTCCCATTTCACCCATCAGGTTCCCCGGGCCGAACATTTTGTCCTCGCGGATGTCTCTGATGGCAAGAGGTCTCTGATTTTCCATAACTCTCGTCGAGCGGCCCTTTCCGGACTTCAACAAACGGTCCCTAAAGCGATCCGCATCTTTGCCGGCAAGCGCGACGGTGCGCAGGATGCCGTCCTCGCCGAGAAGCCGCACCTGAACGTGGTCCACTTGAAGGAGGACGAGACTTTGTTGAGTCAACTGGTCGAGCAATGGGTCAACATCCAGAAGGTTCAGATGGGTGAAAATTTGCCGCAGCGCGCTTTGCTCGTTCACGAGATGATTGAGCTGAAGGTTGATGGATTGCAGCTGCTGAGTTTTGCCTTTCAACTCCTTCAGGAGCGTTGCATTTTCGATGGCGATGGCCGCGCCGTTGGCCAGCTGTTGCAACAAATCAACCTCCTCTTGAGTAAACTCTCGCGGTTGATAGGACATGGCTCGCATCACCGCCATGACTTCTCCCCCTTTGGAGAGGAGGGGTATTCCGACATAGCCTCGGATGCCAAGCCGAGAACGCACTTCACCGTGCGGGATGTCAGTGTCTCGGTCGATGTCCGGGATCACGAGAGGCCTGCGGTTCTCAATGACCCATCTCGCCCGTCCCCGGCCGGTTCCGGCGCGACCGGATTGGAGCCGCTCGGGCTCTATGCCGGAGACGCCCAAAAGCTTCCACGCCCCATTTTCCAATATTCTCACGTCGGAGATATCGACGCCGAAAAACTCCCGTACCTTTTCCGTCAGCTTCCCGAGCAGGCTATTGAGGTCGAGAGACGTAATATCCTGGCTCAACTCCTTGAGAAGCTTTTGTATCGCCTCCCGCCTCTGGGATTCCCGATAGAGATCCGAGTATTCGAGCAAAAGGGCCAGGTAGATCAAGACAAAGCCAAAGGCACGCAAGGCATGATAGGAATACCAGGCAATGTCATAGGGTTGGCGGGATAGGACCATGCCCGCGAAAACCCACAAAGACACCACTAAGAAAACGAGAACATAGCCTACCAATGCTTCCTGGGTTTGTCTAAACCTCCTCCATTGAACAAAAATCCCGCCTAGATAAATAAGCAAAAAGGCATAAGGGATAGAGCGTGAGAAGAAGGTAGGATGTATCGCAATCGACAGAGCAGGAAGCTGATCTCCCACATAGATCACTCCCCAAATCACAATAAGGCAAAAGAGAGAGCTCCATCCCAAGCTATGGAACAGTCTGGTTCGCGCAGTAAAAGACGGTTTCTTTCCCCCGAGAAAAAAAGAGAGGCACGGTAAGAGAAGGACGAGGTAAAGGAGGTAGAAAAGATAGGCCGGCGTGGATCGTGGGCTAAGAACAAGCCCCTGTAGAGTCAAAACAAATAACAAATTGATCAGCGAGGAAAGCCAGAAGGCAACGCCTATCCAAAGTCCGTAGGGCTCTTTCGTGACAAGAAAGCGCCAGATAAAGAGCAGTGCGAGGCTCAGTCCGCCGCCTAAACAGAAGACTTCAACGGCGGGGCTAACCCACGGCAGGATCAGGAGGCGCTGTTGAGGCAAAAGGATTGCCAGGAGAGGTTGTACCAATCCCACACAAACAGATAGGAGGAGCAAAAGACCAACCCGCCTCTCAGCGGTAGAAGAGGAAGAGTGAAGCCGCGCCCCGAAAGTGGAGTTCCCTGTCATAACCACAAGAGACCCATCAGTCACAAATAAATCCATAAATTTTTCTTGTCAACCCGCATAGGCATTGAATTTTCCTATTCGTATTGGCAACCAACTTAGAGCGGCTGAGGGTGCAAGTCCTAAAGGCCATACGCACACGGACGACGAAAGAGTCACCTCAGACAAAAGTGATCCGGTTAATCCTCCGGTGTTTGTGTTTGCAGCGCCAGCTCTTTACAATAGTTCTTAATCCTTCCGTTCATATTGTCAGGGGAGGTTATTCCATGGCAGAGCTTTACAAAAACTATATTAACGGTAAATGGGTCGAAGCCAGGTCAGGCAAGACCTTCGAAAACCGCAATCCTGCCAATCGCAAGGATCTGATCGGGATCTTCCCGGCCTCGGGGCAGG
>JAUXIP010000410.1 GCA_030620935.1 Deltaproteobacteria bacterium
CTGCCAACTGACCGATATACTCGGCGGAGAGGGCGCGGCCTACAAGTAAGATACCCTTTGCCGGACCTTCACCATTGCTGTGAAAAATCGGCCTGGCGACCAACAACCAAAGTCCTTGCGGCGTATCCATAATTCCAGAGATTGGCTCCCCGCCAACTGCGGCCCGAAACAATTCACCCTGAGGGGCAATCATCTGGGGCGCAAAATCAGGGACAAGCAAGCCATCTGAGTTTTCAGGGAAATGGGATTCTCCCCATACAATCCGGCCATCCAGAGCGACAATAAAAAAAGTATTCAGGCCTATTTCGCCATGGAGGTACGACCACTCCAGGAATTCCTCGGCGTACTCCTTATTATGATTCTGAACGAAATCATAGGTAGCGTCCCACAGGGCATACTCTCCGGCCAGCTGAACGAGAGATTGGACCGCGGTATTCAGGCTTCCCTGGCAACGCTGTAGATTTTTTATGGCTTCCTGTTTTTCTAAATCACGGAATGGCGGCAGGATAATCAGGGTGGCAATGACATACGAAAAAAGCACGAAGACAGAGAAGATCGAGAGGAAGGGATAGATTCTATTTTTACTCATCTGGACCTACTCCAGTCTACCAGGCAGCGGGGCCTGATTCCTAAAGCGAGTTCGGATTCTCTTGGTCGTTTCTCCTCAGCCGGCTCAAAACAAAAAAACACCCTCGTTGCCAAAGGTGGTTTTCGTATCGAATCATGGCGCGCCCATCTTTCGCAACCCAGCCATCCTATGTCAGGACCTGTAGGCTTTGCGTCACCATGTCACCACGGCTTTGCCCTAAAGAGGGGTTCATTCTATCTGCAACCGGTCCAAAAGAGAAGGGATTTAATATGTTGGTGTCTTGGCAGGCGAGAGGCTGAGTTTCCTCTCGATTCTACTCTGCTCAACAAGCCAGCACTCATCCTTTGTTCGATAGCCCCCTAAGGCTCGTCAACTGAAATCCGTTCAATCTTTTCCAGCTGCAGGGCGAAGGTCAGATCCCGCCCGGCGAGGGGGTGGTTGCCGTCGAGGGTGACCTCGCCCTCGTTCAGCTTGATGATGTGCATGATTCGCTCTTCGCCGTCGGCAAAGGCCAAGCAAACCTTCTCGCCCGCACGGATTTTCCGTTGAGCCGGAAACTGGCTGCGCGGCAGGCGCAACAGGTTCTCGTCGCGGCGCGGGCCGTAGGCATCGGCGGCCTTGATTTCGATATTGGCGGCACTGCCGACTTGCATGCCGGTGACAGCCTGCTCAAGCGCAGGGAAGATTTCCCCCTGGCCGATGGTGAAACTTAAGGGGTTGTCGCTATCTGCGCTGTCGAAGATGTGGCCGTTATCGAGGGTGCCGATGTAGTGGATGCTGACCCGGTCACCTTGCTTGGCGGTTTGCATTTTTAGCTCCTTAAAGTTCAGCCACCAAGACACCAAGGGCGCCAAGAAAGGCAATTTAACGGGGAGTCGCAGAGATGGAGAGTTGGAGAGGAAAGAGCAAAGCATTTCTCCTGTTGGTGTCCTTGGTGCCTCGCCTAAGAGCGCCTTATTCTGGTGGTGCCAAAGCCTCTTTATTTCGGTGATTTTTCCTCATTCCCTTACCTTTTCAGATTTCGGGCATAGTCTTTCACTCCATCCATCAGCGCGTCGAATATCATCTCGCGCGTGTCGATGAAGCCCGGCAGATTGTCGAGGTTCTCCTCGATCCGCTGTAGCAGGTCCTGATTCCGACTGCCGAGCGCATCCATCAGCGCCTCGAACATCGGCACGACCTCGTAGAGATCATAGCGGTCGAAGGGACGTGGGTCGGGTTTGCCGCTAAACTTCGGCAGCTCGCGGTTCTCTTTCTTGCGCGGATAGCGGTAGTAGAGATCGGAGGGCTTGATTTCTATGCCCATGGTCGCTACCCGCAGCTCGGACACTTGTGCGCACAACTGCTCTGGCAGAGGTTCTCTGGCGGAGAGTCCTCGCGCTGGGCGAGCAAAGCATCCAGCGCAGCGGTATCGACAAACCAGTTGCCGTCGATCTCTTCGCCGCTCAGCAGCTCGCGTTTGATATGCATCAGCACATTGAGGGGCGTGCTCTGTAGCCGGTCGGCGGCTTCATCCAGGGAGATCGTTGCTTCATTCATCGTGCAGTTCCTTTCCGTAACGGGTAAAAGTAATGCTTGCCACCAAGTCACCAAGAAGGTCACAACCCTTGACGGAGAGCCGCTGAGGGAGCGCTGAGACCGCAGAGAAAGTAACCTTGTTTTGTCTAAACTCAAAGTTCGGTTTTGCCTATCTCAGCGCACTCTCCTTCTCTGCGCCTCTCCGTTAGAAAGTTTTTCTTGGTGTCTTGGTGTCTACCCTTGATTTTCGATGGTGAAAGATCGAGCAGGCGCGGGACCAGCCCTTCAATCTCGCTTCTGACTTTTTTGTCGAGTTTGCGCAACCAGCGGGAGGGCAGAGATTCGATCCCATAGAAGGCTCCGGCGAGCATGCCGGCAATCGCGCCGGTGGTGTCGGCATCGCCGCCCTGGTTGACGACTCCGACCAGGCATTCCTCAAAACTGCCAGTGGTGAAAAAATAGTGGAATACGGTCTGCACCGTATCGACCACATAACCCGAGGCCTGCCC
>JAUXIP010000053.1 GCA_030620935.1 Deltaproteobacteria bacterium
GCTTTCCGCCGGTCCCGGCGGCTTCGGCCTGGCGTCGACCGAATGCGTCGGCAGCAGCTTTTACGTAATAGTCTTTCAGGGAGAGAATTATCCCGACCACTTCTATACCGAGGGAGTCAAAGTCGTGACCAGCACGGTCCCTGTCAAGCCGCCGTTTTTTGCCCGGGTCAAATCGAACAATTACTTGCCAAACGTCTTAGTGGTCCTGGAGGCCAAGGACCGTGGGGCCGACAATGGTATCTTCATCGATGAGCGCGGCATGGTGGCGGAAGGTTCCGTAATGAACGTGGCCTTTGTCACTAAAGATCGGGTGTTTCGCCACCCTCCCTTCGATGCCATACTCTCCGGGATCACGGTGCAGCGCATGTTTCAACTGGCGCAGCGTCTCGTAGAGCAGGGTGACTTGCGGGAGGTCGTGGTCGCCGATGTTCCGGTAGCAGAGGGGCGTAGGGCCGCAGAGATGATCCTCCTCGGCAGCACGATTAAAGTAGCGCCGGTCGTCCAGTGGGACGGGCAGCCCATCGGAGACGGCAAGCCGGGGCCGATAGCTAAAAAGCTTCTCGACATGTGGGAAGAAGACGTTCGGACCGCGACGGACCAACTCGTGCCGGTCCCTTATGCTGGGTCGTGATGATGAGTAATCCAAGTTCAAAACCTAAAATCCTGACGGCGGTAGGGCACAGTTGCGGCGTGGTAGCCTTTTTGGGAATCTTTATTGCCATTTCTTCCTATTCATCCGACCCAAGTTCTACAATGGTTACCGTTGGGATCATCATGATCATTGTGGGAATCGTGGGTTTTCTGGCTGCTAGAATAATTGCCCGGCGGTTCGGTGCTTAGAGAGACGAGAGAACAATCAGACGGGTCACGGCCCTGAACCGTCGATAAGGCATCGACCTGAGCTCAGCCGAAGGGACGGTTGCTGCGTTGTCGCTTCGGGCTCGCATCCTCACGTACTGCCGTGTACGCTCCGGTGCGATCCGACACTAAGATAGGGGCCGCCTTGCTCCCGCCACCTTCTCGACGGCCAGGGTTTTTAGGAGGTTGCATGCTTACGCACGGTTTATGGTCGCGGGCACTGTCCGTAGTCTACTCCGCATCATTGCTGGGGGTCGAGAGGTTATAGTTTCGCCGGATAGTGACTCTCATGACTCGATGGTCCGTTGTGATTGGCTTGCTGGGGATTTTGACAACAGCGTTTGTTTTGAAACGCCTAGCCGGGGGTACAAGCCGTTGGACGACACAGCAATATTGGTTGCTAGGAGTAGCTGGACTCTTTCCGGCTTGGCTCTTCGGCTTTTTAGCTCTGCTTGGATCCTTCGGAGGAGCGTCTCCCGATACCCCTTTGCCACCGTCGGCTTTATTCTCCTCCGTGGCTGCTCTCTTTGGAATTATCATCACAGAAGCGGCAGTAAGACACGGTCGTATCCCGGAATTTTTATCTACACCTTGGATGTGTTGGCTCCTTGGCTTGGCGGCTCTGCTGCCTGCTTGGGGCATCGGCCTGTGGTATCTTCCCTGATGCGCTAGTAGCTATCTTTCTATTGTAGCTTCTGTTTCTTTTTAGGGGCTGGAGAGTTCGGAAGCTCTCATTTGGCACACAGGATCGAAAATGTTAACGGATAAAGGGTATTTCTAGGTTAGTAAGGGAGATCAAATGTGATCGATGTGGTTAAGCGCTTGCGTGGGCGGGTCGTAAGAGCCTACGCGCTCTTTCAGTCATCGGAGAACGCCGTGATGGTCACGATCTCCGCTCTAGTCGGCGTGGGAACTGGAGTGGCGGCCGCGCTTTTTCGCTGGCTCATTGCCTTTTTTCAGCAAATTGCTTTTGGCGGTGGCCAGACGTTTTTATCTTTCCTCGGTTCATACTACGTGATCCTGATTCCCGTAGTCGGCGGTCTCTTCGTAGGCCCATTGGTCTATTTTTTCGCCCGTGAGGCAAAAGGGCACGGCGTGCCGGAGGTCATGGAGGCTGTTGCCCTGAGAGGGGGCCGGATCAGACCGGTTGTCGTTTTGGTTAAAGCGCTGGCTTCCTCTATCTGCATCGGTACGGGCGGCTCCGCAGGACGAGAGGGGCCGATCGTGCAGATCGGCTCGGCCTTGGGCTCAACGTTCGGCCAAGTATTCCGCCTCTCGGATGAACGGATTCGGACACTCGTGGCATGCGGGGCGGCCGGAGGGATAGCCGCAACCTTCAACGCGCCCATAGCCGGAGTGATTTTTGCCCTGGAGGTGATCCTGCGCGAGTTTTCCGCCGGCTATTTCTCGATGGTGGTGATCGCAGCGGTGACCTCCAGCGTTTTGAGCCAGGCCTTTTTCGGCAATTTTCCTGCCTTTCAAGTTCCTCCCTATTTTCTCGTCAGTCCGTGGGAGCTTCTTTTCTATGCTCTGTTGGGCTTGCTGTCCGCCTTGGTGGAGTTGGCCTTTATATTTCTCCTCTACCGCACGGAAGACCTGTTCGATGCCTGGAAATTTCCCGAGTACCTTAAACCGGCAGTCGGATGTCTGGGGGTCGGTATTATCGGATTCTACGCTCCGGAAATCTTCGGCGTGGGATATGAAGCCATCGAAAAAGCGCTCCATGGCGAGGCGATAGCTGTATTCATGTTCACACTGGTCGGGCTCAAGCTTCTAGCCACCTCGCTGACGCTCGGTTCGGGCGGTTCGGGAGGCATCTTTGCCCCGTCTCTGTTTTTGGGGGCTATGTTGGGGGGCGGCTTCGGCAGTCTCGTTCACCGCTGGGCGCCGGAGATAACGGCCTCTTCGGGGGCTTATGCCCTAGTGGGTATGGCGGCTGTTTTCTCGGGCGCTGCCCGCGCGCCGATTACAGCGGTGTTGATTATCTTCGAGATGACCAGGGACTATCGGATCATCCTCCCCCTGATGTTTGCAACGGGAGTCAGCACGCTGGTCTCCGCGAGTCTGAGTCGAGAGAATATCTACACGTTGAAGCTGAAACGGAAGGGAATTGATCTCAATCGGAGTCGGGATTTCAACCTGATGCGCTCCATTCGGGTGAGCGAGGCGATGACGCCGGTTGCGGAGCTTGAGACGGTAACACCCGAGACCTCATTCGAAACATTGACCAGCCTATTCCAGACCACCCACTCCCACGGATTCGCCGTCGTAGATGATCAGGGAAGGTTCAGAGGTATTGTCGCCTTGGCGGACCTGGAGAACGCGCTAAAGCGGAATCAGGCGGCAGGGACGATTAAAGAAATTTACACGACGCGTGTGGTTACCGCCTTTCCGGATGAATCTTTAGAGAGGGTCACTCGGAGGATAGGAACGCGCGATGTCGGCCGTGTGCCGGTGGTTGATCGGTTCAATCCCGGTCGGATTTTGGGCATGGTCCATCGCGCCGATATCATCCGCTCGTACAACCACGCACTGATGGACAGCCAGGCTCGCCAGGATAAGGTAGAGCGCCTGCGTCTTGAGCGGGCTGCCGGCGCGCAATTGGTTGAGATCGATCTGGATAAAAACGACGCCGCGGTCGAAAAGAAGTTGGAAGAATTGAGAATCCCGCCCGACTGCTTGATCATCTCCATCCGTCGGGGAGATGAGATCGTTGTGCCGCGAGGAGAGACGGAGTTCCTGCCTGGAGATCACGTGGTCGCGTTAGCTGCCCCAGGGAAAGAAGACGCCCTCAGGAAATGCCTCCAATAATAAAATCCACGAAGCCTAAATACTTTTTTCGTGACTCCCTAAGCAAAGATAAGAGTTTTGTAACCGGAATCATCCGCGCTGAACATTCCACCGGAAATTTATACGCGCGAAGTCAATCTACCATTGCCTGAAGCGTAGGAATAACCGATCCTCTCAACGGACCGGAAGAGTTTTCGCATTTTGCCAGCGCTGAAGTTAAGAATATAGCGCACGCAGCGGCGAAACTTTTTGCCACCGATCGTTTGCGCGCTACGATTGTTCGATTGTGGTCCTCGGTGCTCCACGGCAATCCTCCCAAAAATAATTTGAACGACGGATCCGCAACGTCGCCACTTTACCGCGCCCAGTGATAAATCCTGGCTCGATATGAAAGTTAAGCGTGGTCATTCTTAGCGAATAACCTCCGCGGATAATATTTGCAAACCAATTTCCTATTATCAACGCGCACATAGCCGTTAAATTCAACCCCTTACGCTGAGGGCTTTAACCACGGATTAAAAAGTTGATCCCGGCGACAACGAGGGTGGCTTCGATGATCAGGACAAAAAGCCGTTCTGGGAGTTTGTCTACGATCCGTTTCCCAATGAATGAGCCGAAGACCATGATCGGCGCCAAGGAGAGTCCCACAATGGTATTCGAGACAGTTAAAACTGCCGTTCCCCCGTAGACCACAAGTTTAGTGATGTGCATCACCACAGTCGCCAATGCTTCCGTGCCGATGAAGGCACCTTTGACAAGACCGTAGGCCAGAAAAAAAGGTACCATCAGAGGTCCGATAGTTCCCAACAGGGCCGAGAAAAAACTAAGAACGGCTCCGACTGCAGAGAATCCGCGTAGCGGGATCCGGAGTAACTTCCCTTTAGCCATGTGACGGTAGACGACAATGGCAATGAAAAAGACCCCCAACAGTTTCGTGAGGGCAGAAAGTGGTACAGAGGCGAAGAGCAGCCCTCCAATTAGGGCAGCAGGGATACTGCCAAGCGCAAACCAGCCTACGACAGGTAGCGACAACTCGTAGCGGTTGAACCAAACGCGACTTCCGTTGCCGATCAATTGAATTACCGTCAAGATTGGAATTGCATCACGGACTCCGAAGACCGCTACCAGTATCGGCAGCAGGATAACTGCGCCGCCGAAGCCAGCTACAGCGGCAATAGTGGATCCTAAAAAAGCACCGGCCCCGAGAAGCAACATTTGCGGGAATTCAATCACGGATGATGAGCTCTCTTATCTCTTTGATCTTAATAAACTAGGTGGTAAAGTAAAACCCCTATGTCCCTTGCTACCATTGAAGAGGCGATTGAAGATATCCGCCAGGGCCGGATGGTCATCCTGATGGATGACAAAAATCGTGAAAACGAGGGGGACCTCTGCATGGCGGGAGAGAAAGTCACCCTCGAGGCGATCAACTTCATGGCCCGTTTCGGCCGCGGCCTCATCTGCCTACCCTTGACCGAAGAGAGGGTTGAAGAGTTGGAGCTGCCGATGATGGTATCCGATAACACCTCGCCTTTCGGCACCGCCTTCACCATCTCCATCGATGCAGCCGCAAATATTTCCACGGGGATCTCCGCAGCAGACCGCGCCCATACGATTCTAAGAGCTATTGCCGACAACGCCGTCCCTCAGGATCTGGTGACTCCCGGCCATATGTTTCCGCTGCGGGCGACGAGGGGTGGGGTCTTGGTGCGCGCAGGTCAAACTGAGGGGTCCGTCGATCTGGCTCGATTGGCGGGACTCAAGCCTGCCGGAGTGATCTGTGAGGTTATGAAGGACGACGGCACGATGGCTCGCTTGCCTGACTTGGAAACATTTGCCGCCGAACACCAGCTTAAGATTATTACGATTGCGGATTTGATCCAGTATCGGCTGCGCTATGATAGCTTAGTTTACCGGGCTACATCGGCCCGCCTCCCGACCCGATTGGGAGGAGAGTTTGAAGCGGTGGTTTACAACACCCACGTGGACGCGAGCGAGCATCTGGCTGTGGTGAAGGGAAAAATTGCGCCGACCGAGGATACGCTGGTCCGGGTCCATTCTCGTTATGTCCCCGGGGATGTTTTCGGATTTGACTTTCAGTCCGGGATTCCCGACACGGCCTCGGTCATCAAATGCTCGATGGAGATCATTGCCAGGGAAGGGAAAGGAGTTCTCCTCTATCTCCAAACCGAGGGAAAAGGCATGGGCCCCGTGGGGGTTAGACGGGAAAGGGGCGGAGACTTCAGAGACTATGGGATCGGAGCACAGATCTTAAGAGATCTGGGAGTGCGGAAGATGCGCCTCATCACGAATAATCCAAGAAATCTCGTAGGCCTCTCAGGTTACGGCATGGAAGTGACGGCTTGTGTCCCTTTTGATGCGGCGCTGAGTCATCAAGCGGAAAGTAAACAAGTGAAGAAAGCGGATAGCACAGGTAAGTGAGGGGGGTGGATGTGGCTGGGCTCCGGGAGGCCTGCGGGTGTCACTAAGTCGAAGCTGGCGACGGGAGGTAGCTAGGGATAAGCTGCCTCAGCTTTCTGAGGGTCTCCTCGACATTGGAAAAGAGTTTCTCCTCGACCAGTTCTCCGTTCACCCAGTAGTCCAAGGAAGGGGCCTCGATGAAGTTGATATCGACGAGCCTTTCCCCTAGGGGTTCTCCCGTGATCATCACCCTCACAGAGTAGCCGGCATCGATGGCCAGCGCCCGCGCATACGAAGGGAGCGGAATGGCTCGCTTGATCCTGGCCAGACCTTTATCAGGATATCTGCCCACACCGAGGGAGAGATATCTCCACTCTCCCGGCGGCATTGTGAACTCTTTCAGCGTCCGTGGGTTGATATCAACGACGTTACGGACCGCCTGATCTTGGCTGTAGTCCTTGAGCAATTCATAGACCCACTTCTCGATGACTCCCCGGCCGAGTTGAGGGTGTTTATCCCGTTCCTTGACCGATCCCCGGTCGATCCACCACTTGACCTCTTCGAACACTGTTGATTACTGGTCCGCCATATTGATCTCCAATTCTTAACCGGCGCTCAGGACTTGGGAGTCGAAATTATATTTTGAACTCCTCCAGTGTGTTCGGGGCAAAAAGACTGTCTAGATCGAGTCGCTTCTTAATCAGACCTTGCTCGTGGGCATATCGCACCAACGTTTCTAAAACATGCCGGTTGGTGTCCAAGCCGTAAGGCCAAGCATCGTCTCCAAGGGTCTCGCGCTCCTCTTCCATCTCCGCAATCGACCAGGCCAGCATAGATTTGAGGGCGGAGTATTTATACATCGTCTCTTCACAGACTCTCTTGGCTTCAGAAAAAGCCTTGCACAAGCTTTGGGCTACCCAGGGATATTTTTCGTAGAGCTCTTCTCTCAAAGCTACAGTGTGCATAATAGGGAAAATTTTTGTGCGCCGATAGTAATCCTTCTCCACCTCGCGGAAATTTGGAAACAGCCTCTTCACGTTGGGAGAACGCCGCACAAAAGGTGAAGGTACATGGGCGCAGATCAACGCATCGATCTCTCCCCGCTCCAACATGGAGGACAAGGTCCGATCTGGTCCAATCCATTGGATCTCGATGTTTTTTGGCAAATCGGGTCTGAGTTTCTCCTGACGACCCGGATCCTCCGCTCCACCAGTAAACCATTTCATTTTCTCCGGCGCGACCCCATACTCATGTTGCAGGATCCCACGTGCCCAGACAGCCGCGGTGATCTGGTATTCCGGCACCCCCATCCTTCTTCCGATGAGATCCTTTGGCTCTTCAATCCCCGAGTTTGTGTTAATGAAGATGAAAGAGTGGCGAAAGAACCGTGAGGGAAAGACTGGTATGGCGATGAACCGGGGAGTGCCTTTATCTCGGGACATCAGATAAGAGCTCATGGAGAGCTCGGCGACATCGAAATCCTGATACCGAAGCATGCGCCAAAAAGTCTCCTCGACATGAAGAGGCAAATAAGTTAAATCCACGCCTTCAACTTGAACCCTCCCCTCCTGGAGGGCACGCGTACGGTCATATTCCCAACACGCTAAGGTGAGTTTAATCTTGCCCATCTTTCTCCTTAATGCTTGTTGCTTGGGTCAAAAAGGTTTCAATTTTTATTTTTGACTCCAGCGAGAAACTGAATAGCGCCGATCACGAACTGTTCATCCTTTCCTTGCAGTACCAAGGCGGGCTCCCCCGAGGCCAAGGTGGTCCGGCGAAACACGGTATAGGGCTTCCCGCGAAACTCCACCTCTTCTCCTAGGGCGAAGTTTTTGAGTTTCAAATGATCGGGAAGCGGATCGATTCGTTCCATAATTATTCTAGGTACATATCATATCGTTCATTAAAGCTAAAATCGACAGAGACAGAGAAGGCTCTATGTCAAAGAGTGTGGTGTAAAAGTTGTCGGGAGTCTTAACCGATGAGGGAAAGTAGGTGTTTTGAGTTGCCTTCTGAGTTACCAAGGGCTTCGGGGGCTTCCTTCGTTCCACGGCCTCCCACAGCGACCCTGCCGGGGCTTGCTTGGATGAACCTTCCGGAATTCCCTGCGGTCAGTTCCGGCTTTCATCCTGCGCAAGCCCGCGGCGGGTACCCCGCTGCTCCGTCCATGTTCCGCTCAGGGAGCCCACTCAGCCCTTTCCACTGAATAGTCGCTTGCAAAGAAAGACCAACCCTTTTCTGGATAGAACTTTTTACCTAAGTTACACCACATCTTTCGCAATACAGCCGATAGATAATTGACAAGTTAGCGGTCGGAGACTACAGTTTCTGTGCGATGGAAACTAAGAAGCTGCGCATTGCGGTGATGGGTTCGGGCGCCGTCGGAAGCTATTTCGGCGCGCGACTCGCCGCTGCCGGCCATGATGTGGCCTTCATTGCGCGCGGGGCGCACCTGGAGGCCTTGCGAAAGCAGGGTCTCAAAATAAAAAGCATTAGGGGAGATCTCCATATTCGTTCTTTATTTACCCCTACGCCGGAGGAAGTCGGTCCGGTAGATCTGGTTCTTTTTTGCGTCAAGTCTTACGACACCGAGGAGGCAGGCAAGAAATTAGCGCCCCTTATGAATGAAAAAACGGTGATCCTTACCCTCCAAAACGGAGTCGATAATCCGGACAAGATCACAAGCCTTTGGGATAAACAACGGACATTGGCCGGCGTCGTCTATATAGGGGCGCGGGTTATGGCGCCCGGGACCATCGAGCACAGCGCGGAGGGACGGATCGTTTTCGGAGGACTGGATGGAGAAGTCTCCGAAAGGACAAAGTTGATTCAACAGATCTTCTCCGCAGCCCAAATTCCATGTGCGATCAGCACAGAAATCCGCAAAGTCTTGTGGGGGAAGTTGGTTTGGAACGCGCCTTTCTGTGCCATCGCGTGTCTTACCCGTGCGACCGTTAAAGAGATCCTTGAGTCCGACTCTTTAAGAGAACTGGCCGTGAGTTGTATGGAAGAGGTGAGAGAGGCTGCCAAATCCCAGCGGTTCGACCTAAGCCCGGCTCTTATAGAGCAGACTCTGAAGGTGTCGAAAAGCTTGGGCGATTTTAAGCCTTCCATGCTGCAAGATCTGGAGGCCGGGAAGCCGCTTGAATACGAAGCTTTTAATGGGGTAGTAGTGAATTTACTGCGGCGGGCGGGAAAGAGCGCGCCGACCAACGAAATATTCTATGGGGCGCTGAAATTCCTCGACAAGAAAATTCGCGCCGGGGAATAAAATTACTAAGGAACTCATAAGCATCTTGACACCTGACATCTTCCTGGAAGATCGGCACCCCTCGGACCGAGTCCTTCCGAGCGCGGTCAATA
>JAUXIP010000076.1 GCA_030620935.1 Deltaproteobacteria bacterium
CTTTTGTCACAATTATTTCCTAGCTGTGGATTTGGTAAGCACTAGAAGGTCTTCAGGTCTAGACTCCGGTACTGGATTGCCTCGGAGATATGAGCAGCAGGTTACGGCCAGGTAATCTCGATCTGAGCCCGGTTGTTGGCGCCTGGGCTCGGGGTAACGGCAACGGTCCGGTTCCGGACATCGGGGTTCAGGGAGTGCCCTCCAACCTGGACAAGCTTGGCTTGGGTCTCATTCAAGTTTTGCGGTGGTATGGGTCCGGCGGCCAGGTGGGTTTGGACCTGGGGACTGGGTGTCCCGGGCGGATTTTCACCCGGAACTGTTCCACCCCGGGTCAACACAAGCCCGACCGGATCACGATAAGTGCCATCGGCCTGCATGTCCTGGTTGATCGCGAAGCCCTGCTGCTCGGTAACCGCTGTACCCGCGTAAATTCGATCCAGCCTGGCGCCAAACTGGTCATCGACCGGAACGTTGAGAATGGTCTGGTAGACAGTGGCGAGTTTGACTTGACCTGGATTCAACGGCCTGAAGAAGGCCGGTGAGGTGGACCCGTCCATGATGATATTGCGACCGGTCACGACACCGTTGAAAGTAGGATGCGGCGTGCCGATCCCTTTGGGAATGACCACAATCACGTTGGCACGGGCAAGCTCCCGGTTCCCTTCCCGGGCAACGACAAACGTATCGCCGTTGGGCATATTTTCCGGGGTAGCGCTCGTCCCTTTGACGTTAAAAGTTATGGTTCCAGGCCCGCGACGGATGTTTTCGACCGTGGCACGGTTCGTACCGACGATTACCAAGGTGACGTTTGCCGCCGCCGCGGGCGGATTGATCGTCAGAGTTACGTCCTCTGACATGATAGTAGACTGGGCCACGGGAAGGGTGTACCCAGTTTTGACCTGCGTATTATCGAAGGTAGCGGTCGTGGCAGGCGGGGTGACACCACCGTTCTCATCCTGTCTCTCGCCATCTCCCTTACAGCCCGGGAGCAGGGTCGCGGCTGAAATGAGGACAAACGCCGCCAGGAGTGGAATCCTGAACATGGGGACCACCATATCAAATGTGAAAAAACAAAAAAACGGGCGAGTTGACCGATGGAACGATACTATAGAGATGTGAGCAGGCTGGATTTCTTCGGAGTCTTCCAAATCACTGAGAAAGGCAGAGCATTAATTCAATATAGTCAACAACGCCCCCGTCCCCTACTCCACCCCTACCTCTCCCTGCCCCGCTAATTCTGCGCAGCAGGTCTCACAGCCGGTGCTCTTTACTTCCCAAAGGCACTCAAAGTCTTTGAGAGTAGCTCCTTGGGGTGACTAATGCAGTGACTAATGCAGTGACTGGTGCAGTGACCGATGCAGTGGGCTTCCGGGACCGCCTGTAGCGCGCCCGCCCTGATTTCCTCAACTCTCGCCGCTGCTACAAGCTGCTTGAACTCCGGACTAGCAAACGCTGCTTGTTGAGTTTCTGGTGCCGCCCTCGCTCTGGCCTTGAAGCTTCTTAACTCGTCTCTAGCGCTCATCAGTTTCCTCCTCTCTAATTATGATCCAAGCCCACGGCCATATCATCCGAGACCCTTGAAGAGGGTTTATGGCCGTTACAGTGCCTTTGACAGTGGCTTATACAATGGTTATTGCACTCTGTTCCGCTCCACTCTTGTGCAGCAAGCTTAACCGGTGGTGTGAAGATCCAGAGAGTCTGAGTTGTATCCATTGTGCGCACTTTTGACTGTAAGGCTGGCTCTAATGTTAACGTGCGTCTGGGTTCATCCGTGCTTTCGAGAAGTGTCTCGCCGTCCTTGAGCGAAAAAGGCTTGCGAGAGTACAAACTCACAATACCGAATACGTCTGTCAGCCCGAGGTCGATCAACTTGTCCACCATATCCGACAAGAATCCGTGGGATTGGGCTATCATTTCCACTTGGACTCGGGCATCTTGTTGGTCCCGGGGCTCGTATTCAACGAACTCCAATGGATAGAAGCCCTCACCGCTGCTTGACCTGTCGAACTTCCAAAGATATGGGATGGCGCCTTTGTGGTCTTTCGCCTTCAGCGGCCTCATATAGGCCGTGTTTCCAACGAACTGTCGAATTACTATCTCGTCCTGCGAAATATCAAAATGTTTATGGAGGAACGAAATACCTACATCCTTTTCAAGCCCATGATTACAAATGACGTCCCCGAAAAGGATGATTGACTGTTTGTGCTGTTCCAGGGCTTCCCTCGCAACATTGAACTCGCTCACCCGATCAAAAACGTCAGCATCGTAGTCCTTCATTTCCAGAACTCTCAGTGCTTCCCACTGCCGTCTAAGCCATAGGTCACTGGACTCGCGGCAGCAAGTTTTTCGGCACGATGAGAACGATTAATAAACTTGTACATCTCGCCGCCAAGGCATAAATATCAGCGGCCGGAATAAGTTGTCAAGCTTAAATTGCATAGGATTGTACCAATAATTGTAAGGCTACCTTATTCGTATACTTTTATCCCACTGATTTGTAGACCTTACGCGGTAAATTCAGCTCCTGAGAGAAATTAGAGCCTTCACAAGCGCAACCCAGAAACACACACCCATCCGGAGAATCGAGGTGGAGAGGAAGTCGGGGACGTTCATGCTTAGCTTTATTCGCCCCCGGACCCTAGATGATGAGCTGGGATGAGCCGGCGTAGTAACTAAAACGCTTTCCGATCAAGACTCCGGTATTGAATTGCCTCGGAGATGTGGGCAGGCTGGATCTCTTCGGAGCCTTCGAGATCAGCGATGGTGCGGCCGACTTTGAGGATGCGGCTGTAGGCCCGGGCACTCAGGCCGAGCTTGTTAATCGCCATCTCTAACAGTCTCTCCGACCCTTCCTTCACAACACAGTGCCGCTTGATGTCCATACTCCCCATCTGGGCATTGGCATGGATGCCTCTCTTTTGGAAACGGTTGTGCTGGATTATTCGGGCCGCGTTGACCCTTTGGCGAATGATCGAAGATGGCTCTCCCGCATCGCGCGTGGCCAGATCCTGGTAGCGCAGCGCGGGCACCTCGATCTGAATGTCGATCCGGTCCAAGAGAGGACCGGAGACTCTGGAGCGGTAGCGTTGAATTTGGAGGGGCGTGCAACCACACTCCTTTTGCGAGTCGGTAAAAAATCCGCAGGGACAAGGATTCATGGCGGCAACCAGCATGAATCTGGCCGGATAATTGATCGATCCGACGGCACGGGACACGGTAATGTTGCCGTCTTCCAAAGGCTGCCGCAAAACTTCCAACACATTGCGCTTAAACTCCGGCATCTCGTCGAGGAAAAGAACTCCATTATGCGCTAAAGAGACCTCTCCGGGCTTGGGAATGGTCCCGCCTCCGACCAGGCCGGCATCAGAAATGGTGTGATGAGGAGAACGAAAAGGCCGCGTAGCAATGAGGGGTTTTCCGTCGAGCAAGCCCATGACGCTGTGAATTTTGGTCGTCTCCAAGGCTTCGGCGAGGGTCAAATCGGGCAAGACCGTGGGCAGTCTCTTGGCCAGCATTGTCTTGCCCGAACCCGGCGGGCCCACGAGGATAACGTTGTGACCGCCGGCCGCCGCGACCTCCAAGGCCCGTTTGACGTGCTGTTGTCCTTTAACGTCGCTGAAGTCGAAATCGTACTGGCAGTGCCGCTGGAAGAGGTTCTCCAGATCCACGTGCATGCGCTCAAGAACCCTCTGCCCGTTTAGAAACTCCACGACCTGAGGCAGGTTTTGCACTCCATAGACATCGATCCCCTGGATGACGGCGGCCTCGGGGCCATTCACTGCTGGAAGAATGAGACCTTTCAGCCCCTCCCTCTTGACCGCCACCGCGATCGGCAAACCGCCGCGGATGGGTTTGATCTCGCCATCCAGGGACAGCTCCCCTGCTATGAAATATTCTTTGAGACGGTCTCTTTGGATCAATTCTTCTGCAGCCAGGATTCCCACGGCCATGGGCAGGTCGTAAGCCGACCCTTCTTTTTTAATGTCGGCCGGGGCCAAGTTGATGGTGATCTTTTTAGTTGGAAAGGAATAGCCGCAATTCTTCACGGCTGCGCGGATGCGGTCCTTACTCTCTCTCACCGCTCCTTCGGCCAGGCCTACGGTTGCAAGCTGGGGAAGCCCTGAGGAGAGGTCAATCTCGACCTCGACCCGCAGGGCATCGACCCCATAAAGAGCTGCGCTGTTGACCTTGGCCAGCATAGACAAGCTCCGTAAGCTAGCAAAGGTTAGGTCAGATAACAACTATAAAATCTATAAACTCTGCTCTTTTTAAGGACCTAAGAAAAGGAAGGCCGCGGGAGAGTCCCGAAACCCGCCCTGTAAGAAGGTCGGCCTTGCTCACCAAATCTTTTCCTGGTATAAGATTCTATGTTTGCACAGAGGAGTCCCAGAGGAGTCCAAGTGCATGTAAAATACCCAGGCCCAGGTCTGGGTTTTTTTATTTCCTCCCTCGGAGGTAAGCCATGTTAAAACAAGAGATCCTGCCTCTCGGCCTGACCTTTGACGATGTCTTATTAATCCCCGCGGAGTCCTCAATCCTGCCGCGGGAGACAAGTGTCTCGACGGTTCTGACCGAGCGGATCGAGCTGAATATCCCTCTGATCAGCGCCGCCATGGATACGGTGACCGAATCCCGTACAGCCATTGCCATGGCTCAAGAGGGAGGATTGGGAATCATTCATCGCAACATGTCTGTGGCCACCCAGGCAAGGGAGGTCGAGAAGGTCAAGAAGTCTGAGAGCGGGATGATTACAGAGCCGATCACCGTGCGACCGGATCAGAAAATCGCCGAAGCGAAAGAGATCATGCGAAAACACGGCATCTCAGGTCTGCCGGTGACCCAAGGAGACCGCCTGGTGGGTATCTTGACCCATCGGGATCTGCGCTTTGAGAAGAGACTCGACCGGCCGGTGTCGGAAGTGATGACGAAGGAAAATCTGGTAACGGCAAAACCCGGAGTGGATCTCGAAAAGGCCAAAGAGACCCTGCATCAACACCGGATTGAAAAGCTCTTGGTGGTGGATGACCATTTTCAGCTCAGGGGGCTGATCACGGTCAAGGATATTGAAAAGAAAACTCAGTACCCGCATGCCTGTAAGGACGCCGGAGGGCGATTGCGAGTGGGCGCCGCGGTCGGAGTCGGGCCGGACTGCGAAGAGAGAGTAGAAGCTTTAATCACGGCCGGAGTGGATATCATCGCAGTGGACACCGCGCACGGCCATTCCAAAAACGTATTGGATGTCATCAAGCGGATTCGCCGCCACCATCCCGACCTGGATGTCATGGGCGGCAATGTCTCCACGGAAGAGGGCACGCTCGCTTTGATTGAGGCGGGTGTCAATGCCGTGAAAGTAGGAGTGGGGCCAGGCTCGATCTGTACCACCCGTGTGGTCTCCGGGGTCGGAGTTCCCCAGCTAACCGCCATCTCAAACTGCGCCAAAGCAGCCGAGCAGCACAAGATTCCCATCATCTCCGATGGCGGGATCAAATATGCCGGTGACATTACCAAAGCACTGGCCGCCGGGGCGCATACGGTGATGATCGGGAGCCTATTTGCCGGGACCGAGGAGAGTCCGGGGGAAACTATCCTCTATCAGGGAAGGACCTATAAGGTATACCGGGGCATGGGCTCTCTGGGCGCTATGATCGAAGGGAGCAAGGATCGCTACGGACAAGCCGACGTCCAAGAGAAGATCAAACTGGTCCCCGAGGGAGTCGAAGGGCAGGTTCCTTATAAGGGCTCCCTCTCCTTCAATATCCACCAGTTGGTCGGGGGGCTGTGCGCAGGCATGGGCTACCTCGGTTGTCGCACGATCATGGATCTGCGCGCCAAGGCCCGCTTTATGCAGATCACTTCAGCGGGGTTTAAAGAAGGGCACGTGCACGACGTATTCATCACCAAAGAAGCCCCGAATTATAGAATAGAATGATACTGATCCTTGACTTCGGCTCTCAATACACCCAGCTTATCGCCAGGCGCATCCGTGAGGCCAATGTTTACTGTGAAATCCACCCGTTCCACCTCGCCCTGGAAAAAATCCGAGAACTCGAGCCTAAAGGAATTATTCTTTCCGGCGGTCCCGCCAGTATCTATCAGGCAAACGCCCCGAAGATAGAAAAAAACATCTTTGATCTCCACGTCCCTTTCCTGGGCATCTGCTACGGGATGGGCATGATCAACCACGCGGCAGGCGGTGAGGTAGCAAAGGCCGACGAGCGCGAGTACGGACCCGCAGATCTGTCTGTGGATGACGATAGGGATCTCTTTCACGGTCTCGCGCATCATCACCAGCCCCTACGGGTATGGATGAGCCACGGAGATCGCATGATCTCCCTGCCCAAGGATTGGCGCATCTTGGCCCACAGCCCCCATTCGCCGATTGCCGCATTCGCTGATCCCCAGCGGCGACTCTTTGGCGTCCAGTTCCATCCCGAAGTCGCCCACACTCCGCGCGGAAAAGAGATCGTGGATAATTTTTTATTCCGCATCTGCAGCTGCGAGCCCACCTGGACGATGGGCCGCTTCATTGAGACATCGGTGGCGAAGATCCGCAGCCAGGTGGGAACCGAGCGCGTTCTCTGTGCCTTGAGCGGTGGGGTAGATTCTTCGGTCGTAGCGACTTTGGTCCACAACGCCATCGGCGAGCGCCTGGCCTGCATGTTTGTCGATAACGGGCTATTACGCCGCGGAGAAGCAGACCGTGTCTGCCAATTGTTCGCCGAACGCTTCGGCAAGAGTTTCCGCCATGCAAACGCCGGCGAGCGGTTTCTCTCCGCGCTTAAAGGGGTTAACGATCCCGAGGTGAAGAGAAAAACGATCGGCCGCCTCTTTATCGAGGTGTTTGAAGAAGAAGCCCAAAAACTCGGTGAGATCTCCTTTCTGGCACAGGGAACTTTGTATCCGGATGTGATCGAATCGGTTTCATCGGTCGGACCTTCCGCCACCATCAAGACTCACCACAACGTCGGCGGTCTCCCTTCCAAAATGAAATTTCAATTGATCGAGCCCTTGCGCGAGCTTTTTAAAGACGAGGTGCGAAGATTGGGCTTTAAGCTCGGGTTGCCGGCAGGATTGATCCAGCGCCAACCCTTCCCCGGACCGGGCTTGGCGGTCCGGATCTTAGGCGAGGTGACCGAGCCGAGGCTGAAAATTGTCCGCGAGGCCGATGCCATCGTATTGGAAGAGATGAAAGCCGCGGGATTTTACACCAAGGTTTGGCAGTCTTTTGCGGTATTGCTTCCGATCCAGACCGTCGGAGTCATGGGAGACGAGCGAAGCTATGAAAATGTTATCGCGCTGCGCGTCGTGGACAGCCAGGACGGCATGACCGCTGACTGGGTCCCCCTTCCAACTGAACTTCTAAGCAAGATCTCCAACCGCATCAGCAACGAAGTGCGCGGCGTCAATCGGGTCGTCTACGATATCTCCTCCAAACCACCGGCCACGATTGAGTGGGAATAAAGGATTTATCCGCCTACGCAGAAAACCGCGGGCGTGAGCCCGAGAAGCTTCATTCTACTGGTAAAACAGATATACGAAGTTCACGCGCAAGCAGATCAAAGTCTCTCTGGTCGGCAGTGACTACGGTCGCCCCCTGCCGCCGCGCCGTTAAGGCTATCAATGCGTCGTTCTGGAAATCCCTCCGCTTGCTCGTGTCCCACCGCTCTTGGTCTCCTATCTTGCGGACCAGTTTCCCCGCTTCCCACCAATCAGAGCCAGTGGGCTCCCAACAGATTCGCGCCAGCTTGTAGAGCATCAGGACCACCCGCTCTGCATCCCGAGTCCGCGCTCCACGGCGCAGCTCCGAAAGAACCACGGCGGAATGTCTTATGATGTAGGCATGCCTGAGCTTTTCAAGAAACTCTTGGTAAAGCCCTTTTTCCCAGTGGTCGATATAGACATTGCTATCGAGAATCGCCAAATGCATATTCGTCAGGCCAGTGAGCTGCGAGCCTTTATGGGGTCTCTAGGCTTTCTGGTTTGAGGCTCTGGCGGCTCTTCTTCATGAACTCCCAAAACTCCTCCATCTCTGCAACCCTTTCGACGGAAAGCCGGACGACTTCAGCATCGGTCTTCGCTCTTAGCGCCTTCTTGGCTTGCCGGAGTTTGCCTTCATCGACAAAGAAAGATTTCCGCTTCAGC
>JAUXIP010000316.1 GCA_030620935.1 Deltaproteobacteria bacterium
CGACGCGGCCCTCCTCAGTCCCGCGGAAGTTCTTCGCCCAACCGGCTACGTCCTCAGTTCCATGACCAGCGACGGGAAATGTGTTGAGGACGAACCTTACTGGCTGAAATTGATTGATTTTCTTCGTGATGCATCCCTGGAAGAAGTCACCCGGGAGCCCGAAGTCAGCCGGCGGTGCCAAGATATCCTAGACAGTCAGGGAGTACTTAAGAGCATTCTCCTGAAGCGTACGACTTTAAAAGGAAATGTCATCTTCACGGATCTCCGCGGGATCGAGGAGATCCCCGACGGCAACCGCTTTCTCTTATATACGCTTTTCCCCACCGGGAACATTTCCTTAAAGATCGCTTATGACAGTCAACGACAAAGCACAACAGCGATCTCCGTGGGATACAACATTTTCAACTCTACCGCCAAAGTCAATGTCGGCGCCCTGATGGAGCAACACGGGGGCGGAGGGCATAGAGTCGTCGGCTCCTGCCGGGTGCCCAACGAGCAATCGGACAATGCTCTAAAGGAGATCTTGGAGGCGATAAAGGAATGAGAAAGGCAAATGTATGAAACAAGGTGAATTCAGCAGTCAAAAAACAGAATTCAGAATTCCCCTCTCCTGGATTCTGAATTCCGGCTCCTGGATTCTCTTCGATTTGCCGATTGCAGGTTCGTTTAAATCGACGCCGTGAAAATCATAAAGATCCCAGAGGCCCTCAAACAACTTAAGCAGATCAACAGGGAGATTTACTACAAGAGCTGTGCCGAGGGCAAAGGTTTCAGCGCCGGCTTGATCTGTTTCAAGCCTAAAAAAGACCCGGACCCTAAACAGATCAACCATCGCGACAAGGACGTAGTTTGTCATGTGCTTAAAGGACGCGGCCGTCTGCGCGTCAACGGCCGCAAAATCCCCCTACAGCCGGGAACCATCTGCCACATACCGAAAGGTACGTCCCACGATTTTGCCGCAGGAAAAAAGGGAGAGATGATTTTGTTTTACTCCCTCATTACGACGGCACACAACAAAAAAGGCAAAAGACAAGATGCCGGAAAGTAAAAAGCCAAAAGACAAAAGTTCATCCTCCGAGACCACTTCTTCTTTTTTTACTTTTTACCCCGTACCACAGAACGCCCCGTACGTCAGTGCGGGGATGAATGTTCTGAAATCCCGCCAAGGGCAGTGCCCTAAAGCCACGGACGTAAGGCCGTGGTACGGGGTTTACTTTCTACTTTTTACTTTCCTGTTCCTGACTCCCGGCTGCGGCTCTAAAGTTGTTTCTGAGCCTCGTTACCTACCCGCGGCGGATATTTTGGACATTGTAAAAGATTTTCAAAGGCTCAGCCGCGAAGATCTGTACCGTTTTCCGATTCCGAAAGACGTCACCGGTATCAACATCATGAAGGCCACTCTGGTGCGTCTCCGGGACTACGAGAAAAAGAACCCGGGACAATTTTCGGATATCATCCGATTCAACCAGGCTATCGCTTACGAGAGACTGAGGGGATATGAGGAGGCTCTGGCACTATACCGCAAGGTCGCAGAGGGCGATGGCCGGCTGGGTGCGGAAACCCAACAAAAGATCGAGGCGCTCGAATCCTTCCAACAGATCCTCCGAAAGCCCCTGCCGACCCAGGATCCTTTCGAATACCTCAAGGGGCTTGATGAAAAGGTAGAAGCCTGGAACCAGGTCATCCAAAAGTATCAAGGAACACCTTACGAGTATCTTGCACGGGTCGAGGAAGAAAGGATTGATCGGGCCAAAGTCGCCTTCTTCGAGGTGAACCGCTACCGCATGAAAGACGGCAACCAACTCACCCTCATCGGTTATGGCCAGCTCGTTACCAAACATCGTCACAGCAAGAACCTTCATCGCTTTCTCCTGGATTTTGGAGATTTTTATACCCGCTTGGCAAAAGAGTATGCGGCGCAAGAAGATCCTGAAGGGTTGACCTTCAACATCGAGGTCTTCGAACAGCTTGCAAATTCTGCGTTAAAGCTCTATACCGAGGTTGCGGAAGTCGACGGAATCCTGGAGAAGATAGAGGCCCAAGGAAAACGCGAAGCGCTTAGGGGACTAATGAAAAAGATAAGGAGGCTCAACCGGTGAAGCAAGCGATCACCGTGGCCGTCCTGCTCTCTTCTCTTCTCGGATTGCTCCCCTGGGGAGGAGAAAAAGTTTTCCCTCAGGAGGGCGAGGCCCTCCTGGACAGGATCCTTGATCCCTTGCCCGATCTGGACCCTTTCGAAAAACGCTCTCGCTCCCCCGAATTTTTCCCCGACGAAGCGGACAAGCGGGTCCGCGCAGCCCTCATCGACAGCCTGACCGGCAGCGACGAGGCCCTTCAATCCCACGTCCGCTTTTTCAAAAATAAAGACGTCGAATTGAAAAGAGAGCGCGGAACCATCACAGGATTGACCGAACATGTCCGCGACCTTTTTCACAACACGATCCGGGACCGCAACCGTTATCTCGCCGCTCAATGGGAAGCACGTGAAGCAGCTTCATCTTCGAAGCAGCAGCGGCTCATCGAGTCAAGACTACGGAATGACGACCTGACCCAAGCCGATCAACTGCTGAGAAAAGGCTCGGCCAACCGCTGGGGCGGAAGACTCAACCGCCTTCTCAGCTCCATGGATCTGGTCAGCATTATCTCAGGCTCTTATATCGGCGCCGCTGTCGATTCGGCCGTAAGTCAACTTCTCGGCGCAGGCTCGACCGACATGTCTTTTGAAGAGCGTAAGGCCTTGACCCTCTATTTGGAGCACCTCGCCCGCTATCCTGAAGACCCGGAAAATGCGAGGGTCCATAAGGAGATCGAAGTTCTTGAAGCTAAGAAAAAACAAGCGCTGATTGAAAAGCAGATTGAGAAAGTTGAAACAGCGACGGAAAAAGGCGAATTGGACAAAGCCCTTTTTCACTACGAGATTGCCGCTCTCATTGACCCTTCATCCGGCGAAGTGATAGACAACCATGAGCAACTGAGAGCACTGCTTCGGCAACAGGAGGACGACAGAAAGAAAGGACTTTCGGTGGCAACCCAGACAATCCACGAGACCTCCAAACGAGCGCAAGGCGGGGAGCCGGAAGAACTCCTGTATGCCTTGACCCTCAGGGATGTTGAACGGATCCAAACCCGGTCTAAGGCAGCCGCCAAGACTTTTCCCGGCACGCCTCTAGCCGAATCGGCGAAAGACGCCTTTGCGGTCGCCCTGGAACTCAAGGGCAAACACGCTGAAGCCAAAAAAGTCCTCCAGCAAATCGCGAAATCCTCAACGGCCTCTGCCCAGCAAAAGAGAGCCGAAATTCTTTTGGAAAGTCCGGAGTATAATCTTCTAGCCTCCTTCGAACAGGCTCGATCCGAGCGCCGTCTCCAGACCGTTAAATATGTCCTTTTGGGAGAAGATCTGCTCAAAAAGAATTTACTCAACGCTACCGCCCCTCTCGTCGCGGGTGGCCCGGCGGGGGCAACCTCCGTCGCCGCAGCGAATGTCATTATGATGGGCAGCAAACTCTATGAAGTGCTCACTTCCAACCCAATTTCTCATCAATCTGTCCTCGATCGGGGAGTCGCCTATATTCGCGATCATCCCCAATCGGAAAGCGCGACCGAGGTCTATGCCGTCTTGGCGGAAGCCTACGAGGAGATCGGGAGATACGACAAGGCGATTGCCTACTATCAGCTGGCCGGCAAGACAGAAGACGAAAAGATCGCTCAGTTAAAGGAAAAGTCCGCGGCGACTTTCCTTCACGCGGCCGAAAGCAGCAGAGAAAGACGCGCCCAGGAACTCTATCTAAAAACCATACTCG
>JAUXIP010000344.1 GCA_030620935.1 Deltaproteobacteria bacterium
AGCTGCTGCACCGGCAGCACGGAGTCAAGGCTCTTACTTTCATGGACGACGATTTCAACTCCGACCGGAAAAAGATGGTGGAGCTGGTGGAAGAGCTCGAGAAGAAGAAATTGGATATGAGCTGGTTCTGCCTGAGCCGGGCGCAGAACCTGATCCGAGACGCCGACCTGATCCCCAGGCTCCGTCAAGTCGGTCTCTATCAGGTGCTGATCGGGATCGACGGCGGCACGGACGAGGAGATCGCCGAAGCGCGCAAGGGCCCGATGAAAGTCGGCGTAAAAGAGTTAAAGGAGTTGATCCAGTTTCTCCGAAAAAACGACATTTCGACAATCGGGACATACCTGAACGGCTTCTGGGACGATGACGAAACCAAGATTCGGCAGCGCGCCCGCGCTGTCGACGAGATCGATCCCGACATCATTATGCTTCAGCTGCTCAACCCGATCCCCGGCTCGCCGATTTATAAAAAAGCGATCAAAGATAATATTATAGAGAGCAAGGATATGGCCCTTTACGACCTCGAACACTGTGTCATGCCCACAAAACACCTCTCACGGCGTGAATTAGGGGAGCTAACCGGGTGGGCCTTTCAGTCATTTTATGGCAAGCCCGGTAGGGTCGAGCGGATTTTGAACGGCTACAGTTCCCCTTACGTACGGATGAAATTCCTTTCTTTCAAAGAGAACGCCGCAAAATACGAAAAGGGCGCCGCGGAAGACGCAGCAGCAATCTAAACAGTCTCGACACAACCCCACGACAGAGCAAAGGAGTCTCCGCCCCTTGGCGGGAATGTGGTTCTCATCACAGGGCGAAGTGATTGAGCATAATTGTTTGTAACCGCCGGTCTGAGGGAAATTTGAAGGGACGATGTAAGGGACACAGTTACAGATTTAATGTAAACCCCGCCTCTTGAGGCGGGCACAAAGACGATGGGGTTTCCAAAGGGGAGAAGCGGCAGCTCTCCCCTTTGGTCAAACGCGGGGATTCAAACCCCGTGTTCGATATAACTTGATTCTTTACGCGGTTTTTTGAAAGCGTCTAGTGTCCACGATATGATCCGACCCGAAAGAACAAAACAAGAACTTTCACCTCGTCCCTTGATGCGCATCCTGGGGGACTTTGGGAACAGCCAAATTCTCGATGCAGCTATCGAATACGATTTCTTCACCCTCATCGATCGAGGCCTTCACACCTCTGATGAGATTGCCCGGGAGGCCGGCACAGTACCCCGGGCTACCCGTATCGTCCTCGACAGCCTCCTGGCTCTGGCATTAGTTGAAAAACGTCAAGGACGATACTTTCTTCCTCCCATCAGTGAAACTTTTCTGGTTAAGGGGAAACCTTCTTACATGGGTGACTTCCGCCACGTGGCCCTGGCCCTCTGGGACGGCATGGCCCATCTCAAGGAGACACTAAAAACCGGCCAACCGTTCGGCCGTATGGACACGGGAGGCGAGCTTGAAGTGTGGGAAAAGCTCGTCCTTGGGATCATTCCTGTTGCGCGACCTGCAGCCGAGGCGTTATGTGATCTGTTGGGGATCGGAGTGAAATCGAAAGGGCTCCGCGTGCTGGATATTGCCGGAGGCTCCAGCATCTTCGGTATGACAATTTTTAAGCGAGACCCTTCAGCTCAAGTGATCCAACTTGACTGGCCCAATGTGAATACTGTGGCAAAGAAACTCAACCGCGAGCAAGGTTTGGAGGGTAAGATTCGTTTTATCGATGGCGAGTTTCACTCGGCAACAATCGAAGAAAATTACTATGACCTTGTCCTTGCAAGCAACTTCTGCCGTTTTGAGTCGCCCCAAGGGAATCAGAAACTGGCCGTCAAGGCTTATCGTGCGCTAAAGCCAGGCGGACGATTTGTCATCAATGACTTCATGCCCAATGAGGAGCGAACCGGACCAACTTTTGCGCTCCGCTTTTCGGTCTATACTCTAACCCACACCCCTCAGGGAGAATGCTATACGATATCCGAGTACTCTCATTGGCTTAAGGAAGCGGGATTTACCGCCATTAAAAACCACAGCGATATCCCCAACACCTTGCCCGGGACCACATTGGTCATAGCAGAGAAGCCCTAAAGAATCCGCTCCAATTAATCTCCGATTCTCTTTATCTTTTTGAATCTCAGAATCTCCTATTGACGCTCCCCAGGAACCCAGCTATTGTGTTGGCCCACTGTAATCCCTAGCAGAGTGCTGAAAAAACTCTGCTCGCGGGCTGCTCAAAAAGATCTCAGATGCGAGGCGCGCGATAAATCGACGAGTGGAGGCGTACTTGAGCAGTACGTCGGAGCGAGGCGATTGAGCGCAACGAAGCAGATGAGGCTTTTTCAGCAGCTGGCTAGGCAACCATGCCCTGTCTGCCTGTATTAGGGTATATTAGGAGCATGGAAAAACAGGGAGGGAGGTGCTAGAGTTTCTCCATGGAAATTAGTGGCTGCTTTCCTCATCATAAAACCCCCGATTGACCACTCTGATTACCTCTTTCATGGTATAGCCCCATGAAATATTTAGCGATTTGTGAAGACAACCTGCTCTTCCAATTTATGGGCAAGGTCGCAACCAAGCGAGGAGAGGTCCTCTTCCTGGTCCCAAGTGCAGAGACGGCAAGGCGAATTAGACGGAAGGGAGCAAAGTGCAATTCGGGTGACTTGGAGAAGGAGTCGACCTACAAGAAAATTCACATGGAGCGAGTCAACCAAGTGATACTCCTTATAAGGGACCCTGATCTATGCGAACGGGTCTCCCAACTTCTCAAACGGCTTAACAAAAAACTACCGATTCTCTCCCTCTCTTCTGAAAATGTAGCCGCAGGGGGCAACAAAGACTGTCTCGTACGCCGTCTTCCGCTGGAAGCAATATTCGAGAAATTTTGTGCACCACAGCTCCTTGACACCCTCAATAGCCAGAAGGTGGAGAGAATCCGCGCCCTTTTCCATGGGGAAAAAAAGATCCACATTTTATTGCAGCATGATCCTGACCCGGATGCGATTGGCAGCGCCTTGGCCTTGAGGGAGCTCTTAGGACGAAACCGCGCCACGACTCCTATTGTTACCTTTGGAGGGGTCTCCCGACCGGAAAATCTTACGATGATCCGTCTTTTGGATATTCAAATTGAAAGAATTACCCATGAGGATTTACACCAGGAAGGGGCTCGACTGGCTCTGGTAGATGTACAACCTCCCTATTTCGAGCGAGCTCTAGGCAAGGTTGATCTTGTTGTCGATCATCATCCCAAGAGGACCCCGTTCACTGCACGCTTTACCGACCTCAGAACCCAGTATGGAGCAACCTCAACGATCTTCACTGAATACTTGAAGGCGGCGGGCATGGAGCCCTCCCAAAGATTGGCCACTGCTCTGCTCTACGGAATAAAAAGCGACACGCTCTTTTTAGAAAGGGGAAGCCACCAAGCCGATCTCGAGGCCTTTACTTTTCTCCACCCCTTCGCCAGCAGGGCTATGGTCACTAGAATGGAAAGGCCGGCACTCCCGAGAGAGGATCTGGGAGCGCTGGGACGCGCTCTCGGTCGACTCC
>JAUXIP010000167.1 GCA_030620935.1 Deltaproteobacteria bacterium
CCCTCTCAACGTGACCAGAAAGTCCAGGCACGGCACCCCGCTGTAGAATTTAAACCGATCCTGCGCCGCTGTTTGAAGCACCGTAATTGATCCTCCTTTCATTGGCTAGCACCTATATAACCATCTTCTTCCAAAGTATCCACCTAGAAATCTCTTGACGATCCGCCCGATATTTACTAACCTGTGAAACCAGTTTTACAGGTTAACACAGACGCCGTGTAATGTCACACATTTCTTAGCGCGCCCGGGGCCGGTCCTTCGGGCCCTTCTCTCCGGGTGAAGCTCAAAGGAGGGATAGCCATGGGACGCTTTAATCCAAATCGGTTTGGGGGGTCGACGAATTTGCTGAACAACCCGAAGGACATCGTGGCGACGGTCAACCGGCTTCGGCAGGACTTTTCTGTCATAGAGCTTGAGATGGAGGACGAACCTCGGAGTGTGCTCGGTGATCCGCGTATGTACGATGAGACGGTGCAGAGTCTCCTCCGCCTGCAGCGATGGGCCGCCGTGTCTTTGAGTGTCCACGCTCCTTACGTGGGGGAGGATTGCGATCTTGCCTCGGCTGATGCAGAAATCCGCCAACGCTCGATGAACCTGATTCGAGCAGCGATCCGATTTACATCGGATGTGGGGGCGACCCGATTGACGTATCACCCTGGATATCGAAGCGGATTGCCGGCCGGAACGTTACTGCAGAATTTGATGCGATCACTTGATGAGCTGGTTCCTGAAGCTTCGGACCAGGGTGTGACTCTTTCGCTCGAAAACATGGGAGCCGAGCGCCCCCATTACATCGTGTTTTCCCCTGTTGAGCATCGCGAGCTTTGCGAAAATACCGGGACTCGGCTCACCTTTGACATTGTCCATCATTCGTCTCTGGTTTCTTCTTGGGCGGAATTCACACACGACTTCTCTCTGCTCTACCCGTATATCGAAAACATCCATCTCGCGGATGCCGTCCTCCCGAAGCATGTTCACCTCCCATTGGGATGCGGGACGATACCGGTAGATGAAGTCCTCTCGTTCCTTGCGGATCATGGATATAGCGGGAATGTCATCGTCGAAGAAATGGGTGGTGGATTCCCTTCTCAAGTGTTCATCGAGCATGCGAGCAGATATCGCGGCACGCTGTTCGCTCTGGCCTCCTGATATGAACACGGTGATGAATGCGGAGACTTTTGAGATGGTGGACGGCGCCAAGTCCTCGTTCTTTCAAGGACTGAGGGAAGCTATTCCCGTCGGCGTCTCCTTCTTCTTTCTGTTCCTTGCTGTTGGGGTTGCAAGCAAGGCCGCTGGGTTGACCATCCTCCACTCCACGTTGATGAGCCTGGTTGTTTTTGCGGCGCCGGCTCAATTCGTGGTGCTTGATCTGATGGGTCATAATCGACCATGGCTGGATATACTGGCGGCCACATTTATCATCAATTCTCGGTTCTTCGTGATGGCGGCCACCCTGGTCCCCTACTTTCGGGGAACATCGCTCCCTCGGATTCTCGCAGCCATCCCAATGCTGAGTGCCAGCACATATGCTGTGCCATTTATGCGATTCAAGCAGGCCGCAGACATCCGTCCGTTCGAGTATTACCTCGGAGTAGCAGCCGGGAGCTACCCAATCGCGGTGGCGGCCACAGTGTTGGGGGTGCTCCTGGCTCAAAACCTCCCACTTTGGCTTCTCGAGATGTTCAAAATGATCCTTCCAATTTATTTCACAACGCTCCTTGCTAAGGAATGGCCGAAAAGCCGTCCGCTCCTTGCCGGGCTATTAGGGTTCGTCGGGACTCCACTGGTCGAGCTCGTCACGCCGGGATTCGGCATGATGCTCATTGCCGTCGTGGTCGGATTAGGCGTCGGGTTGCCATACGGAGGGGAAAAATGACCGAGAATATTGCAATCGTGTTCATCATCTTGGCCGCAGGCGCCATTACGTACCTCCTGCGCGCGACTCCGTTTTTGCTTTTTCAGGGCAACAAAGTTCGCGCGTCCGGAACGATGTTTCGAATTCTCGAGTACGCGGCTTACGCCATTATCGGCGGTCTTATTGCGGGATCAGTCATAAAAGTCTCTACGTTGACGTTTGTCTCGTTCCCACAGTTCTGGGAAAGCGCTGCGCGACTGTTAACTATCGCTTTTACGTTCGCTCTTGCGGTCAGGATTAGACAACCAATTATCTGTCTCACTGCGGGGCTTGGCGCGTTCTTTCTGCTCCGGCTCATTGGGTAGCCCGGAAGCTGTGCAGGCGACTGGGGCTGGCAGGTCCAAAAAATTCCCGCGGGGGGCCCAAGTGGTGCTTGTCAGGACAAACATTTGGGTCCTCCTGACCACGGGCATCATCGAGGTATCGCCGGACCGCTGCTGGCAGAGGAGGATAGAGATCAGCCTTGGACGCTCTTTTTTAGCAGTTAACATCGATGGGAAGGACAGAGTGTAATGTTCACAATAAACCCAACATTAATGGGACACACTGCCGAACGGTTTCCTCGTTTGCAGTAGAAACCTTGCTTTGGTCTGGGCCATGCAAACAAGAGAGGCACAACGGGAGAACCACCAAGTTAGCAAGGGCAAGCACGTGAAGGAAGAACACACGCGCCCCCTTATGGAGACCCAACGTCACCTCCAACGCCTCACAGCTCTATACGAGATAACGCTGTCCGTTACCTCAACTTCGGGTCTCCAGGCCATCATAGACGTTCTCATGAGGAAAATAGATCCTCTTATCCCGTGTTCGATTGTTTTCGTATGGCTGATCGATAAAGAGACTGGGAGATTGGATCGCTTCGCTGGTCAGAACCTGGGAAAAGGAGAAAGGGAGTGGAAGGGGATGAAAATGGATGAGATCCCTTGCCTCACGAGGGCTGTGATCGAATCTGAGGCCCCGGTGGTTGTGAGAAATATTCAATCGGATCCGAGAGCGTCGAACACTTCATTTTTACGCAGGCATGGCCTGGTTTCCTACCTGGGAGTTCCAATGAGTGTCAGAGGGATGATGCTGGGGGCGCTGTGCTTTATGACAAAGAAGGAGCACCGGTTCACGGAGGAGGAAATTGAGGATTTGACCGTGGTCGCGCGACAGGCTGCGCTGGCCATCTATAATGCGCAACTCTTTGAGCAAACAAAGAAGCAGGCAGGAGAATTACGGGACCTTGCTCGCCACCTAGAATCAGTGCGGGAGATCGAGAGAACTCGAATCGCAAGGGAGATCCACGACGAGCTGGGACAGACGTTGACAGCCTTGAAAATGGATGTTGCCTGGCTGCGCAGTAGAACCTCCGAGGATCAAGTCCCGGTCCAGGACAGAGCGCAAGCCATGTTGAAGCTCATCGACACGACCATGGACACAGTCCGAAATATCTCCACAACATTGAGGCCGGCGATTTTAGACGATTTCGGTCTTTTTGCGGCCATGCAGTGGCAGGCGCGGGACTTTGAGAGTCGGACCGGTATCCAATGCCGTCTATCCCTTTCTGCTGAGGAGGCGGAGCTGGATCAACAACGTGCCACAGGGATATTCCGGATGTTTCAGGAGACGTTGACCAATATCATGCGGCATGCAAATGCCACTGCGGTAAATATTAGTCTACGGAACGGGACCGAGGATTTGACATTGGAGGTTGGGGACAATGGAAGAGGGATCACGGAGAGTGAAATCTATGATGTAAAGTCTCTCGGCCTATTGGGCATGCGGGAACGCGCACTTCTTTTGGGCGGGGAATTCGGCATCAGACGGATTAAGGGGAAAGGAACGGCAGTAAAGGTCCGAATTCCTCATGATCAATCACGGGCTCGCTAGACGAGGATGGACGGAAGCGCCAACTCCTCTGTGATCTCACATAGAAAATGCGACTGGCGGGGAAAGCGCCATGATTAAGATCCTCGTAGCGGACGATCATGCCGTGGTGCGGCGAGGGTTGAAGCAGATTCTCGCGGAGACTCCCGACATCGTTTTAGGAGGAGAGGCGACCAACGGGCAGGAGGTGCTGAGCAAGGTTCGGAATGATCACTGGGATGTGGTCGTTTTGGATATCAGCATTCCCGGGAGGAGCGGTCTCGATGTTTTGAAAGACCTGAAACGTGAGCGGCCCAAGCTTCCGGTGCTGGTCTTGAGCATACATGCCGAGGATGAGTATGCAGTGCGGGTTTTAAAGGCAGGCGCATCCGGTTATCTGACCAAAGGGGTGATGCCGGAAGAGCTCGTGAGGGCCATAAAAAAAGTAGTCTCGGGGGGGAAATACGTGACTCCCCGCGTTGCCGACAAACTCGTCTTCGATCTGGGAAAAGACGCCGAAAAGCCTCCTCACACGACCCTTTCCGATCGTGAGTACGAGGTGATGTGCATGATTGCCTCGGGAAAAGCGGTCGGTAACATTGCCAAGGAACTCTCACTGAGCGTCAAGACCATCAGCACCTACCGGACACGGATTCTGGAAAAAATGAAGTTACAAACAAACGCGGAGTTGACCCGCTACGCGATAAGCAACCGCTTGGTGGACTGACTTATTCTTAGGCATTGTTTGGAAGTTGCATGTTAGCTCTAACGGGAAGTGCGAGGCCGGAAGGGCTTCGCGCTCCCGCGCCTCTCGTCGCGGCCCTTCAGGCCCCGGCCGAGCGGAAACCCTTCCGGAATTCCCTCGGCAGTGGCCACCTTGCCTCGGTCAGTTCCGGCTTTCCTTCTCGGCCAGGGCTTGGTGGGCACCCCCGCTCCTACGGCGAGGTCGCGCTCAGTCCCTCGGCGTCGCTGATTCTCTAGAGATTCACGTACTTATTGAACAAGCCGGTTTCTCAGAGTATTGTTTCAATGGCCCGCGTCTAATCTGCGACAACGGCTTGTAGGATAATCCCCTACCGTTTATTAACCTCTCGTCCTACAAATAAAAGAGACTTCAGCCTATTTTTTATGGCTTCAATCTGTATCTTAATAGGCGAGGCAATTTAGTTGACAGGTGAGAAAGCGCGAGAGATCGGTGACTTATTGGGCTTAGCTTCCTTTTCTAAAGGGGGATTTTATGGCGAAGGTAAAAGAGAAGAAAAAGATAAAGGCCGAAGAGACAATCGAGGGAATCTTTAGGACCGTCGGATCTTTTCTAGATATCCTTTCGGACATGGTCCAGAAAGGGGAGATACAGATCAGACGGAAAGGTGAGACTGAGTTTGGGGAGCGGAAGGGGATGAAGGCCGCAGCCATCTACGGTTTTTCTGTGAGCTTAGGGGACCCCCAGAGTGGTATGCTACCTTTCCTAGAGGGGGGGAGTCACCAGGACAAAGGTCTTCTGACTGAAGAAGTGCACGAGTTGGAAGACGATGTCTTTGACGAGAAGGAGACGGTGGTTGTAGTGGCGGAACTCCCGGGGGCCAGCGGGAAAGATATCACCGTGGAAGTGCGACGGTATCCCAATAACCATTACTGATAGCGACCTGTTCCTTATCACCGCTCGCGCTCGGTTTTCGTGCTCGCTCACGAACGCGACAGAGACTTTCGGCTGTCTTCGACAGGCTCGGACCC
>JAUXIP010000277.1 GCA_030620935.1 Deltaproteobacteria bacterium
AGGTCGAGTGATCCACCAAGATATCACGCTGATTCACCGTGCCATTGACGACGGCAGTTTTTTCTCCAACCCCGTTTTTTTGGACGCCTGCAGAGCCGTCAAGAAAAATAAGGGGAGACTCCATCTGATGGGACTGTTGGGGGACGGCGGGGTTCACAGCCATAAGCGTCACCTTGAGGCGCTCGTGGAGCTGGCGCGCAAAGAGCAGGTCGGCACCGTTTTTCTCCATCTCTTTATGGATGGAAGAGACGCTTCTCCCACAAGCGGTGAGGGGTTTTTGCGCGCTCTTGAAGAGAAGCTCCGGAAATTTCCCGAAGTTAAGATCGCGACGCTTAGTGGGCGCTACTATGCCATGGATCGGGACAAGAGGTGGAAAAGGACGGAGAGGGCCTATCTGGCTCTGACCGAGAGCGCCGGAGTTCGAGCCGCCTCTCCGGCAGAGGCGATCCGGAAGAGCTATAAAAACGAGGTCACGGACGAGTTTGTTCTCCCCACCGTGATCGAGGGAGTTTTTCCCGACGGAGTGGTCCGGGATGAGGATGCAGTCATCTTCTTTAACTTCAGGGCGGACCGGGCGCGGCAATTGACACGGGCCTTTACCGAAGAAGACTTTAAGGAATTTAGCCGTAAGCGGCGTATTGTCCTCTCTGCTTTTGCCACCATGACCGAGTACGGGAAAACGTTTGGCCTGCCGCCAGCCTTTCCGCCGCGAGAGCTCAAAAACATCCTCGGCGAGATCGCCAGCCGGGAAGGCATGCGTCAACTCCGCATCGCCGAGACGGAAAAGTACGCGCATGTCACCTATTTTTTAAACGGCGGGGAAGAAAAGAAATTTCCCTCGGAAGATCGTCTCCTGATCCCGTCGGCTAAAGAGGTAGCAACCTATGATCTCAAGCCGGAGATGAGCGCTCACGAGATCACGGAGGCTCTGGTGCAGCGATTGCAGGAAGAGGCCTACGGGCTGGTGATTCTGAACTATGCCAATGCCGATATGGTAGGCCATACCGGGAACTTCGAGGCGACGGTCCGTGCCTGTGAAGTGGTAGACGAATGCATCGGCCGGGTGGTGCCGGCCGTCTTGGAGAAGAGCGGGAGAGTGATTATTACCGGCGATCACGGCAATGCGGAGCAGATGATCGACTATGCTACAGGTGGTATCCATACGGCTCATACCTCCAATGCCGTTCCTCTGATTCTGGTCGATGAGCAGTCGAAATCCCACTCGCTTCGCTTGGGAACAGCCGTCGATGTTACTCCCACGATTTTGGAGCTCTTTGGTCTTCCCCAGCCTGAAGAGATGACCGGCCGCAGTCTAATAGACCGTTGAAAAAGGTTCATCTGCCATAGCCTGCCGATAGCAGGCGTTACGATGGTTGCGCTCGACCGCCTCGCTCCGACGTACGGCTCAAGTACGCCTCCGCTGAGCCTGTCCTGAGCGAAGCCGAAGGATCGGTTTCTCGCGCGCCGTTCGGCTGCCTTCGTCCCGAGCTCAGGCCGAGGGGAGCTCACGGTCGAAGCCTCGCGACTATCTCAACTTGGGCCTTTTTGACCCGTCTGGGAACAGAGTTTCCCAACACGCTGTTAAGGTTTCGAGTCAACCCGAGACTCGAAACCTACTCGGTTATGAGAGGATCTCTCGGTGTCGTGAGACCTGTTCACTTCAGCCGTCTCATCGACTGGCTCTACCCGCCACGATGCCGCTTTTGTAAAGAAGGCATTATCGGCCGGGATGAGGACTGTTTTTGTCTATCGTGCAGGGAGAAAATTCGTCTGGTTTCTCATCCCTTCTGCGCCAAGTGCGGCCGGCCCTATCCATCCACTGGTGGGGAGGATCATCTGTGCGGGGTTTGCATGACCCGGACTCCCTATTTTCGTCAGGCGCGCGCCTGGGCATGTTATCCAACAGCGGAAGTCGAAAATCATCCTCTGCGCGGGGTCATTCAGCGATTCAAATACGGACGCAAGGTCTCTGTGGGGAAACCGTTGGGCCGACTCATGGCACGAGGCTGCCGGCAGTATTTCTCGGAGATTTCTTTGGATCTGATTTTGCCTGTGCCACTTCATCCAAAGAGACTGCGCTGGAGGGGTTTCAACCAGGCGGTCATTTTTGCACGTGAAGTCGGCTGTTCGTGGCGACTTCCCATGGATCCATTTGTTCTTCTAAGATCCAGAGAAACGGCTCCCCAAACCGACCTGACGGAAGAGGAGAGACGCAAGAACGTGCGCGGCGCTTTCTCTCTGGCCTCGGCGGGAGCCGTGCAGGGGAAGAGGATCTTGCTGGTTGATGATGTTTATACCTCCGGTGCTACCATCAACGAATGCAGCCGTGTGCTGGTACGTGGCGGGGCAAAAGAAGTCTATGTCCTGACTTTGGCAAGGGCTGTGTCATGAAAAGATAGTCCGGAACCGGAGTTGTTTGCACCGGACTTCAAGCGGCAAACCCTTCAGCCGTGGGCAATGAGTCTCTGCCTCGAGGGCCGCCCCCAACAGCCCCGACGGGTGCTTAGTCCAACCTGCAGGGCCTGTGGTTTGACTTTGCTCACCACCCTGAGCATGTCGAAGGGCCGGAACCTTAACGTCTCTGTGCCCACGGCTTTCGGTTTTGTCGCCCTTGTCCGGTAGCGATTGATCGTTGATTTTTTCGGATCAGGTCAAACTTGGAGGTGCATAAGCGCAGTCAGGCGTGCTGATTACAAGAAGTATTCCCCTTTATGGCAATGGATGATCGTGTGAAATGGAATGAGCTGCACGCCTCTCAACAAGAGCAGGCGGCCCCTTCCGTTTTCTTAAAGCAGCTTCTCGAGCTCAAACCTTGGCGTATTCAGCCGGGAAAGGCGTTGGACATCGCCGCCGGCAAAGGAAGGAACGCGCTCTTTCTCGCCGAGGAGGGTTTCAGCGTCGAAGCGATCGATATTTCCGAGGTCGGCTTACAGGAGGCTCGGAGGCGGGCCGAAGAAAAAGGTTTAACCATAACCTTCAGGCAAGCCGACCTGGACAAAGCTGAGCTGCCGGAAGCCTCCTACGACTTGATCTTGAATATCAATTTTCTGCAAAGATTCCTTATTCCTAAGATGAAGAGGGCCCTTAAGGTCGGCGGGTATATTATTTTTGACACTTATCTCATCGACCAGCGAGTTATCGGCCATCCCAAAAATCCCGATTACCTCCTGGGTCATAACGAGCTCTTAGAGCTTTTTCGGGATTTTCGCATTCTCTATTACCGCGAGGGACAGTGTGTGGACGGAGAGGTGGAGTCTTATCGCGCAGGGCTCTTGGGTCGAAGGGTACGGTAGCAAGGTGAGTTGCTTATTCCGGAGCCGGCATTCTACCTTCGAGAAATTCCCCCAGACGTGTCACCGGTAGCCGCAGACCCACATAGAAGGCGCCGAAGAGTCCGTAAACCGCACTGGCCTCGTCAAAGCGCATCTCATAGACCAGTTTCTTGAAGACCAAAGGGTCGTCAGCGAACAGATCCACTCCCCATTCCCAGTCGTCAAAGCCGATTGACCCCGAGATGACCTGAGTAACCTGGCCTGAATATCTCCGGCCGATGATGCCGTGCTCACGCATCATCCGCTGCCGGTCTGTGACGGGGACTTGATACCAGTTTTTCTCCTCGCCGCGCAATTTGTTCATAGGATAAAAACAAACATAGCGTCGCGGAGGAATACCAGGCCAGAGCCGTGGCTGAGCAGCCTTGCGCTGTTTGGCCAACTCGGTCTCAACGGTCTCCTCCCACTCCGGGCTGCCGGGACGAATTTGTTTTTCAGTAAGTGTCCGGTAAAGGCGGACGGAGACCTCGTACAAGCCGAGCTCCACAACGGAAAGATAAGAGGTGGATTGCTCCAGAAACTCGGATAGGCCGAGGCTGGCGAGGCGCAGCTCTATATCATTCAACGCGTCTATAGTTGGTCGGAAGTGGATGAGCATCAGGTCTCCTTTGTGACCAAGAAGCGAGAAGATCGCGCTTTGCTCTGCGCCGTCTTCCTTTTCCTTCCCCAGAAGCTTCGTCGCCTTTCCAACCAGCTCATTCTGGGCGGAAATACGGAGGGACTTCCAGGCGGGCCAACGAACGCGAAACATCTGGTGGAGGATAAAAGAACCTTCCAGCGTAAGGGGAA
>JAUXIP010000196.1 GCA_030620935.1 Deltaproteobacteria bacterium
AGCTTTCCCTTTTCTTCTGTCAATAGTTCATTGAGCGATTGGAGACCACAAATCCAGAGATACGAGACTGAACGAGGTTCGCTACCACGCGGTGCCCAATGGCATTCATGTGTCCATCCCAGGAAACCGGGTAGGGCTGAATATCTTTATTCACCAGAGTACGGAGAGCAGGCAAGGCATCGAGGTACTGAATTTCCAAATCGTTCAGCGTGGTCTTGGTCCTTCGCCAGATTTCTTCTTCGTTTTCAATCAGAATGCGATAGGCCTCGGCAGTCGGAGTGGCATTTTCGGCTACCAACGGTTGAAAAACCAGCTCTTTGGTCGGAATTAGTAGTACCAGCAGCGGAATGTCTACTGATTTCAATCGAGTATTTATTCGCTCTATCGCTCCAAGAGCAATTTGCAACCCTTCCTCGATTCTAGGGTCACGCAGATCGACCCCGCAAAGACGGTAACGGGGGGTAAAAACTGTGCGGAGAACCCCACTTTGAAAAATCACCCGGTGCCCAGATTTCTCCGACGACTGCTCCCGCACGGTATCCCAGTAAGCCTCATCAAACTGCCTGGGATCGTGAAGGTCGTTATTTTCGGCAGTTTTGAAAAGTCTTATGACCTCTCTTCCAAGACGTATAAGCTCGTACTGTGACACCAGTCTGTCCAAGGTGGATTGAGGCAAAGGAGGAGGCTTCTCATTCCAGAGTAGTGCCGACCGAAAGAGACTTGATATTTTTTCCCCGATCGGCTCGAGTTTATCGGCTTCCGCGATGCGCCTTAGTATGTCGGCTCGTGTCGTCAGAAGCTCCGGCAACCTCCCTCTATTGTGAACAAGCCCGTACGAGTCGTAAAGATCGTTACCAGCATAGAATGCCGCGATGACAAGCTTCGGATCGAGGGCGATCGCTTCTTCTAGCAAAAGGAGGAAGTGCGTCGGGCCGTAAGACCCAAAGGCCATGCTATAGGTCGTAGCGTGGTGGATCTTCTCAAGCTGCTTGGGCCATGCCTCCTCTGGAACAACACCGACTCCATAGGTTTGGGAATCACCCAGTGTTATGATCAAAGCCTGTTTGGGAACGGAAGGGTTTCGAAATCCACGCCGATCATGGCCCGGATACGACGGGTTACCGCGGACACCCAGAACAGAATCTTTCACTTCTAGCGGGACGAGTCGAAAAGGAGTGGTACCGCTCCTTGCCAATAGAAGAGCTGCGATTTGAAGAGTCAGTTCACAAAGTAACACCGTGGTAATAAACAGGACGGCACCAAATGCAACATGTTTGAGCCTTCGCCTCATACCACCTGCTCTTGCCGGCCGATTTAGCCAACTGCCTTTGGGTTAAAATGTCACAGCTGAGCTATCGGTTATCGAGTCCTTCTCCCCTTTTGATAGAATGCGGAATGAAGGATACCCCATATTCAATTCGCGAAGCTCCGAAAGTCACTTTCGCCGTGCCGATTGAATAACTATCGCTTCGACTGGCACGTCCCCGTACCTTCCTCGTGTGCCGGTTCGTACGGCGGCTACCTTGTCGACTACTTCCATCCCCTCGATCACCTTTCCGAAGACGGCATAGCCAAAAGATCGCTCCCCCTGATGGTCCAGCATCGCGTTATCTTTCAAACTTATAAAAAACTGGGAGGTTGCACTATCAACAACATTAGTACGCGCCATCGAGAGGGTGCCCCGGAAGTTCTTGAGCCCATTCTTCGCCTCATTTTTAATGGGAGAGCGGGTTTTCTTTTGCACCATCTGCTCGGTGAATCCACCGCCCTGAATAACGAATCCGGGTATAACCCGGTGAAAAATGGTTCCGTTAAAAAAACCACTATCGACATACGCCAGAAAGTTCTCGACAGTCACCGATGCCTTATCGGGATAAAGCTCGATTGTCATATCCCCAAGCGTTGTTGAGAAAACAACCAGCGGATTTTTCATTGCCTTGTCGCTTGCAGTCTCTGCACTCATCACCCCTCCCGTCATTAAGATAAGAGTTCCCATTGCAGCCACTATCAGCTGTAACTGTTGTAAGGTTTTTTTTGCCACGATGTCTCCTCCAAATTTTAGATTTAAGATTAACTAATTTTATATCAATTCCTAACAGGCCGTTGAAAAAAGCCCATCTGCCAACAGCCTGCCACTGGCAGGCGTTTAAGATAACAGCGCTCGACGCGCTTGAGGACTTTTCCCGCTCTAAGCGGGGAGTCTCCGACGACCTCCTAAGTACGCCTGCGCTGAGCCTGTCCTGCCTTCGACCCGAGCTCAGGCCGAGGGGAGCTCGCGTCGAAGCCTTGCATCTGGGACCTTCGGCTGAGTTCAGGTCGAAGCCTTTTTGGCCGGCATGTGAGCAGGGTTTTTCAACATTCTGCTAAAAGGCAACTATGGTTTGACGATCAGCGAGGACTCTTCCGGTTCCGACTTAGTTTGGGCGGTATAAAACCCCAAACTTTTCTGAATCAATCCGGTTAAAAAGGAGATATCTAAACCCCCGAGATCTTCATCTCCGAGCTGGAGTGCAACAGCCAACGCCAGTTTGGCCTGTTCCTCTCGATTGGTCTCCAGAAAATAAAGAGCCATATCCTCCATTCTCCTTTGGAACAGCCTGCCTATTTCTTCTGAAAATAGACTTTTTACCGTTTCGCGGACGATTGTTGCCGACCGCTCCTCTTTTTGAAACTCATTTAAGACAAGCCGACTCTCCTGTGCTTCTTGCAGTCGCTCTAAGTGAGGATTCATCCAGTCCTCGTCCAAGACCCAAGGACGAAACTCAGCCTCTTCTAAAAGTTTTTTGGAGAGTTCTCGCCAATTTCCGGTGCGAATTTCCTCCGAGCTTAGACGGTTATAGATCGGATGGGGTAAGGGCGTGGGCTTAGATGAATTAAAAACTGTCCTCAAGGTAGTAAATTCTTCTATCCCGCTCCGCCCCAAGCCCTTAGCCATTTCATATCCTTCGTAGAGAACTTGATCAATATAGGACCATGGTACGGAGATCATCGTGACGCTATGATTCTCTTTAATCTCTCGAGCCATATGTCGGAGTTCTTTTCGACGGACACGATTTCCGCCCACTTGCATCAGTCCTTCTCGATCACTGATCATTCCCCGTAGCCACTGAATCCCACTTCCCATCTGTGGCTTAACCAACCAAACAAGACGGCCGCCGGCGCCATCGACCGAAGAGAGATAGCCCTCAATCTCCGGACCCATATTAAAATCCCGTCTTTGAGTTAAATCATCGACAGTCTCCGACAAGGGAGCGCTGATTCCCTTCTGGGACAGTTTAAAAACAGACCGACGAATCTCTTTCTTGATCTCTTTATCGGTTGCTGTTTTTTCCAGATTATTCAACGCTTCTAGTGAAGGTGGGTCTACAATCCGACCTAAGAGAAAAATAACGGCAAGATCAGTCTCTCGTCCTTTCCCAACATGATCGCTCAGAATAGGCACCAGCGAGGGAGAGGGCTTATCTACTGTAACCCCGAGTCCTTGAAGTTGCTCCAGTCCTCTACGGATCTCTTCTTCGTTTGATTTTTTCTTAGCCAACGTTACCTCTTTAGCGCACCTCGACTAGAACATATTCCTTCGATTTCTCTTCCACATCTGTCCTCGTCCTAAGACCTCTTTGACCGCAGTGCCTTGATCGGCGGTCTTTTTCTCTTCATAATGCCCTGCCAAAGATAAAAGTGACTGTACTCTTGTCTTAATTCGCATAACTGTTCAAGACCTCTCATGGCGAAAGCGGAATCTTACTTGTCATGACACCCTTTATTGTCTCGGCGGTGATTTTATTCGCCACTCACTTCCAAGCGTTGAACGCTCATTCCGATACCCAACTTTGCCCTTCTGACCCGCAGCACAGCTATGTCCCCGCCGGAGAGTTCATCATGGGGAGCACAAGGGAAGAGAGAGAATATGCCTACCGGCTCGACAAAGAAGTTACCCGATCCTATGGCTGGTACGAAAAAGAGACTCGCAAAAAGGGAAAGACTGGCGCCTTTTGTATCGACCTTTATCCGGTGACCAACGCTCAATATAAAAAATTCATGGAAGAAACCGCACACCCCGAACCTTTTATCTCCGCTGAAGATTACAAGCATCAGGGATTTTTAGTGCACCCGTATGCGAAGGTCGAAGAGTTTCTCTGGAAAGAGGGTTCCTTTCTTCCAGGCAGGGAGAGTCATCCCGTCATGCTGGTAACCGTAGAGGAGGCGAAGGCCTATTGCACTTGGAATGGAAAAAGTATTGGGCGCAGGTATCGTTTGCCCAGTGAGGCGGAATGGGAGAAGGCAGCACGCGGGACCGACGGACGGATCTTCCCCTGGGGGAACCATTGGAATTCAGAATATCTCAATAGCGGTCATCGTTTTGGTTTCACCACACCGGTAAGCCGCTTTCCTCAGGGCAGGAGTCCCTACGGGATTTATGACATGGTAGGCAATTTATTCGAATGGACCGGACCACCTTGGAACGAAAATAAGTCCGTCTTAAAGGGCTGTTCCTGGGATGATCTTCCCGGGACCTGCCGGGCAGCGATGAGACACGGGCGGCCGGCTCAAAGCAAACACATTTTGATCGGCTTTCGGTGCGCGTCAGATGCCAGTGGGCTTGACTTGCCGAAAGATGCCAGATAAGTGAAAAGATGAAATCAAGTTATATCGACCACGGGTTTTGATTCCCGGTGTTCGACCAAAGGGGTGAGCTGCCGCTTCTCCCCTTTGGAAACCCCATCGGCTTTGTGCCCGCCTCAAGAGGCTGGGTTAACATTAAATATATTTAGGAGGTTAAGTTATGGGAGACGGAAAGATGGTGGGATACCGAGTGGAAAAGGGTATTGCGGTATTGGAGATGAACCGCCCGCCGGTCAATAGTTATACCACCGAACTATTGAGGGAACTGGATGAGGCCCTTCTACAGGCCCGATTCGACGAAGATGTTCATGTTCTTGTCCTAACGGGAAAATCAGAAAAGTTCTTCTCCGCTGGCGCCGATATCAAC
>JAUXIP010000246.1 GCA_030620935.1 Deltaproteobacteria bacterium
ACACTCACGAGGTCTTCGGCCTTCAGGTAGCGGCGGATTCCCCCATCCGGTCAGCCAAAGAGCTGGAAGGAAAAATCTGCGCCTCGAACACGCTGCGGAATATCATCCATGTCTCGGGCCTCCACTGGATCGACAACAACGGGGGCGATTCGTCCAAAGTGAAGTGGGTCGAGGTCCCATTTCCCCAAATGGAGCCGGCGCTGGTGAGAAAGCACATTGACGCCTTCGTGGCGGTAGAACCCTTTGTAACCGTGCCGTCCAAGGTCAACAAAAGAACCAGGGTGCTGGGCTATCCGCTGGGCGGGATCGCGCCGCGCCTTCTGATCGCTTCTTATTTCTCCAGCGAGGCGTGGATCGATAAAAATATCGAAGTGGTTCAAGCCTTTATACGCGCTCTGCATCGAGGGATCGATGCACACAATGCCGACACCGAAAGCGCCAAGGCAACGATCGCCAAACACACAGGATTAAAGCGGGAGTTTTTAAAGGAGATGCCGCTCCCTGCCTTTGAAAAAAAGATCCTGGAATCCGATCTCCAGCCCATGATCGACGTCTCTTATGTCTACAAGCTGATCGACAAGAAACCGCTGCCGCGCGACGTTATCTCCAAGGTCGCCCCGCTCTAGGAGGCTGAGAGCAGAGGTTTTCAGTGCTGTGCTAGTGAGCGTGAATAACGGAAGCGACGGCGCGGCCGAAATCTTCGGTTGTGGCGTCGCCGCCGATGTCGCGGGTGCGGGCGATGTTTTCGCTGATCGTGCGATGGACGGCCTGGTCGATTTTTTGCGCGGCCTCGACGGCAGCGCGGTCGGAATGTTTTCGGCCCAACCAGGCAAGCAGCATCTGTGCCGAGATAATTATGGCATAGGGATTGGCGATATTGCGCCCGGAGATATCGGGCGCGGAGCCGTGGGTTGCCTGGGCCATGGCACGACGCTCCCCGACGTTCAATCCCGGAGCCAGCCCAAGCCCACCCACCAAGCCGGCTGCGAGATCGCTTAAAATATCTCCGAACATATTGGTGGTGACCACCGTGTCGAACCTTTGCGGGTTCATCGCCAGCGCCAGCGCAAAGCTATCCACCTGCATTTCCTCGACGTCCACGTCGGAATATTCAGCGGCCACTTCCCGTGCCGTATCGACGAAAAGGCCGCAAGTCAGCTTAAAGACCGTACGTTTGTGCACGATCATGACTCGTGGCCGCTCCCTCGCAGCTCGTCGCTTCCCTCTGTCACGGGCCGCCTCGAAGGCTGCCCGGGCGATACGCTCCGAGCCTCGCCTCGTTATCACCCGGGTCGATAGGGCCGTGTCGGGCGTGGGCATAAACTCGCCGCTGCCCTTATACATGTTACGGTCGGGCTGCATGCCTTCGTTATTCTCGCGCACGATCAGGACGTCTACTCCTTCGTGCAGAGCTTTCACTCCCGGAATGGAGAGGGCCGGTCGCATATTGGCATACAGGTCGAAGTGACGCCGGATGATCGGGTGGGGACTGGTGAAGTTCGGATTGTCTTTGGGATAAGCGGCGTGGCCGATGGGGCCGAGAATCCAGCCGTCAAGCTGCGCGAGTTTCTCCAACGTTCCCGGAGGCAGGCTGTAACCCGTAGCCTCATACGCAGCCTTGCCGATCGGCATGTCGACAAACTCAAGCTTCAGATCGGGTGCCATCTCGGCGGCGGCCGCGAGAACCCCGACCGCTTGCGGGACGATCTCAGGTCCGATGTCATCGCCTAACAAAACTCCGATGCGATAGCTGCCCATGACTGCGGCTCAGCATAAGCTATGCCGATGCTTTCGGCAACGTTTCCAGCACAACGCTGAAAGCTCAGAGGTGGAATTGTTCATCCAATAGTGTTAACGATCATGCCGGTATCCTCAAAAACGGTCGATATCACCGGACAAATCATCTCGAATTTAGGACTGAGAAATGGGAGTGACGGAAGAGGTTGCAAGTTTTGTTCATAACAGCCGCTATCGCGAAATTCCTCAGGAAGTAGTTCGCCTAGCTCAGGGGTTCGTCCTGGATGGACTGGGAGTGATCCTCGCCGGCTCCGCCGCCGAGGAGAGCGCACGGATCGTGCAGGCCCATATTCGCCAGTTGGGTGGGAAGGGTGAGGCCACGGTGCTGGGAGCCGGCTTCATGACATCGACCCCTAAGGCGGCCTTGGCCAATGGCGTCGCAGGTCATGCCATGGACTATGACGATACCCAACTCTCCACTTCGAAGGAGGGAGTCTACGGTCTCCTCACGCATCCTACTGTGCCGGTGCTCTCTGCGGTCCTGGCGATAGGAGAAAAACTGAAGATATCGGGCGAGGATATGCTTTTGGCTTATATCACCGGCGTGGAAGTGGAATGTCGCATCGCGGACGCGATCAACCCGCGCCATTATCAAGCGGGATTTCACTCCACGGCCACCATGGGGGGGCTTGGGGCCGCGATGGCGGTGGGCAAGCTCATGAAATTGAAAGCGGAGGTGTTGAGGCGTGCGCTGGGTATCGCCGCGAGTATGGCCTCCGGCTTGAGAGAGAATTTCGGCACCATGACCAAACCGCTCCATGCGGGCCGCGCCGCGGAGAACGGAGTGACGGCCACGCAGCTCGCCGCGATGGGCTTTACTGCGGCGCAAAATATCCTCGAAGCCAAGAGGGGGTTTTTCAATGCCACGGCAGGAGGATTCGACGAGGCCAAAATTTCCGGCCGTTTGGGACGCCCCTACTTCATCTCGGACCCTGGGATCTCCATTAAGCCCTATCCTTCCGGCTCCCTTTCCCATCCGGCCCAGGACCTCATTGTGGATATGGTTAAAACGCACGATCTCCACGCCGAAGATATCGAGACGATCGATGTGGGGACCAATTCCAATGTCCCCAATGCCCTGATCTATCCGATGCCCAAGACGGCCCTGGAGGGGAAATTCAGCATCCCTTTCTGCATGGCTATGGGAGTCCTGGAGCGCAAGGCCGGCATCGCGCAATTCAAAGATAGGAAGGTCAGAGAGCCTAAGGTCGTAGAGTTCATGAAGCGTGTGACGCTCTACGTGGACGATGAGCTGGAGGCGCTGGGGTACGATCAGGTGCGTTCCCGTATTCGGATCAAAATGAAGGACGGAAGGACTGTTGAAGGCAGAGCGGATGTAGCCCGGGGCCATCCTTTGAAGCCGATGAGCTGGGAGGAGCTAGGAGAGAAATTCCGCGACTGTGCCCGTCTGGTCCTCAGCAAAAAGAACACGGAGGATGCCATAGAATTGGTAGGGAATCTCAACCGGGTCCGGAGCATCTCTCCCCTGATTCGAGCGACGGCCGGTGGAAGACCTAAAACCACAAAAAAAGTTAAGAAGAGAAAGGTGAAGAGCAAGAGGTGGAACCGTACTCGGAAAAGGTAGCTGCATTCGTCCAAGAACTTAAGTATGACGAGATTCCTCGGCAGGTCAGGGACAAGGCTAAGCTGATTTTTCTCGACACCTTAGGGATCGCCCTGGTTTCCTCTACCATGGACTTTGGACGGATGGCTCTCGAAGTCGCGCATGGGCTTGGGGGACCGCCGCAAAGCCGGTTAATCAGTAGACCTCAGAAGGTCGCAGCGCCCAATGCTGTTTTGGCCAACGGGACCTTAGCGCACGGTCTAGACTACGATGATACCCTCGAGGAAGCTATCGTTCATACAGGCTGCAGCGCGGCCATAACCTCGTTGGCGGTGGGCGAGGAAAGCGGAGCAACCGGTGGTGAGGTGTTGGCGGCCCTGGTGGTGGGCATCGAGGTGATGTGCAAGGTCGGACTTGTGGCCCCGGGAAAATTTCATGCCCGGGGGTTTCATCCTACGGCTCTTTGTTCGACCTTCGGCGCCGCGGCAGTCGCCGGCAGGCTCTACGGCCTTAAGGAATCCCAGATGGTTGATGCCTTCGGTATCTGCGGCAGTCAGAGCTCCGGTATCATCGAGTACCTGGCCGACGGTTCGTGGACCAAGAGGCTTCATCCCGGTTGGTCGTCCCACGGAGGAATTATCGCGGCGCGCCTTGGACAAAAGGGCTTCAAAGGTCCTGTTTCGGTTTTTGATGGACGGCACAGCTTTTATCACGCCTTCGCAGGGGATGACCCCATTCGGCTAGAAAAATTGAAAGAATTGGGGAAGAGCTGGGAGATCCCAAAGATCGTCTTCAAGTCTTACCCATGCGGTTCGATTTCCCATCCTTATATAGATTGCGCTCAACGCTTGAAGGAGAATCAGTCCTTCCGGCCCGAGGAGGTTGATGAGGTATCATGCCGAACCGCCAAAGGGCCGGTGCACCGACTCTGGGAACCTCTGGATGAAAAACAACGCCCTTCCACCTCCTACGGCGCCAAGTTCAGCCTACCCTATAGCGTCGCCGTGATGCTGATCAAAGG
>JAUXIP010000334.1 GCA_030620935.1 Deltaproteobacteria bacterium
CTGCGTTCAACCTACGCGGTTTTTGTCTTCGCCACGCTAACCAGCACCGCGTTCCGAGTTACGATGCAAAGTATGCTCCCGCTGTACGCAGGCTCTCACCTCGGATTTAGTCCTACGGAAATCGGTCTTTTATTCAGCATTTCAGCTGGTTTTGTTTTCGCGATGATCCTACCCGCGGGTTTCGTTCTCGACAAGGTAGGGAGGAAGTGGGCCACCGTTCCCAGCACGGGTATTCCAGCCCTGGCGTTCTTGCTTATTCCTTTCTCTAGCACCTTCTTTCAGCTCGCCGTGATTGTATCGTTTGCAGGCATTGCCCAGGGCCTATCCCTAGGATCGCTCGCAACCTCGACCTACGATGTGTTGCCGCGGAGCGCCCGTGGAAGACTGCAGGCGCTGCGCCGGACGGTGGCTGAGATAGGTGGCATGGGTGCCCCCTTGCTCGGCGGGCTTCTGGCCAATGCCTTCAATCCAGGCGTCCCGTTTCTGGCCTACGCCCCAGTACTTGTACTGTCGGCACTTCTCCTGGCCTTGGTTGGCCGAGAGACTCTTCAAAGGTAGAAGATACGTAAGGAGACCAAATTGGCCCACTCCGCGGATTGGAATTATTACACCGACAAGGTTAAAAGAGGAGAAGCGCTGAACTAGAGGGTGGAGGTAGGAACCGTATTTATCTAGTTTACGTACCCCGGCGGTTGCCGTAGAGCTCGATCTGGAGGCGGGGGGAGTAGCCGAAGCCGTGCTTCTTGCAGAGATCAACAATCCAGGGACCCTTTTCGCGGAGTTCTTTCTTGGTTCTGGCCTGGGCCATGATCAGAACACGTGAGGGGTCGACTTTTTTCAGGCTCTTTAGAAATCCTTGAATCTCGCTGAAATCCCGTTTGTGCTCCACGACAAACTTGAGTTGATAATCGTGACGCTTCATGAATTTTTGGATCACGGGAAAGTTGAGCCTCTGCTCTTCATGCATCCGGGCAAACTTGCCTCTCTCTCGTTTCCACGGAGTCGAGTTTGATAACTTGGGGCTCATGGAGATGAGGTCACAGGCCACCGGCTTGAAAATAGTCGCGGCTGTTTCAATCGTCACGTGATATTTTTTCCGCTTGAGCCTTTTGGTAAGCTCCTCGATTTCGTGAACGAGAAACGGCTCTCCTCCGGTAATGACGACTTGCGAAGCAGGATATTTCTTCACCTCCGCCAAAATTTCTTTTAACGTCCACTCTTTTCCTTCCGGTTTCCATGAGGTGTAGGGTGTGTCACACCACACGCACCTAAGATTGCAGCCCGAGGTCCTGATGAAAACGGATGGGATGCCTGCCAATCTTCCTTCGCCCTGAATAGAATAAAAGATTTCTGCGATGCGCATGAAATGAGCTTAGCAAAGGGTGCCGAAGGAAAAAAGCCGACCTCCTTTGCTCCATCGAAAGAGTCCTTGATTGTTTGCTGTGTACTGTAAAGCAGAGGTATGATTGTACAGGCAATGAATAAGTCAAGGTAAAGTCTGATGATTCAAGTTATCAAAGCTGATCAAAGGCATTTCTCCGACTTCGGCTGGCTCAAGACCTACTGGCTATTTTCTTTTTCCGACTACTTTGACCCTCAGAATATCCAGTTTGGTGGGTTGCGGGTCTTCAACGACGATGTCGTAGCACCAGGCAGAGGTTTTCCGACTCATCCGCATCGGGAGATGGAAATCATAACCATTGTCCTGAGCGGTGAGGTTGCTCATCAGGACAGCATGGGAAATAAAGCCGTTATCAAGGCCGGAGATGTGCAACGGATGTCCGCCGGAACTGGCCTTACCCACTCCGAATACAATCTAACGGATGAGCCCGTACACTTTTTTCAAATATGGATTATCCCGGACGTGAATCGATTAGATCCGAGCTACGACCAAAAAACCTTTACTCCTCTCTCTAGGAAAAACCAATTATTACCCGTCGCATCGGGACAGGGGCTATCCGATGTGATCACTTTTCATACTGACGCCTCAATTTATACGAGTGACCTTGATGAGGGAAAAAGTATTGAGTTCAAAACCAACGATAGCCGCCGGATCTTTGTCTATGTAACGGAGGGGAACCTTGCGGTCAACGATGCAAGACTATCAGCCAAAGACCAGGCCAGAATAGATCTCGAAAGCTCACTGAATTTGAAAGCCGACGGATCTACCAGTTTTATCCTGATCGATGTCCCTTCTTGCAAAGGATGGGGCTATGGCGAGGAGACTTTGAAGGGTGATTATAAATAATTCCTGACAGCTTGATGGTTTTTATTTTTAGAATTTAATCCTTCCTTTTTCCGATAAAATCAAGTTATATCGAACACGGGGTTTGAATCCCCGTGTTCGACCAAAGGGGTGAGCTACCGCTTCTCCCCTTTGGAAACCCCATCGGCTTTGTGCCCGCCTCAAGTGGCGGGGTTTACATTGAATCTAACCCTCTCTTTCAAGAAATCTAGGAATATCACGGAGTCGCGGCAGGTATGTCTGCTATCGATTGGAGCGTTCTCCCTCTGTAAAATACGCGTTACAGATTCGACCCTTATCCATTTTACCTTGACTCACTTCCGGCCTGTGATAAAAGTAAAAGGTTAGATGATGGATAAAGATCAAGAAGTATTGCAGGCCGAGGACAAAAGGGTGAGGCGACTGGGGCGCGCCATGGATCTCGCCTCGATCCTTCTATTTCGGACCGATCTGACTTTGGCCGAGGCCCAGGAGGTCGTTGCACACGCCAAGCAAGTGGCCTTGGACCTTTTCCCTGACAAAGAAGAAACATTTGATCTAATTTACGGCTCCCGTTTTCGCCGAATTTTGACTGAGAAATACCAACTGCAATGAAAAGCACGTTACTCGTGTTCGTGGCTCGTGTCCGTAAACGAGCACGAAAGCCGAGCACGAGCACGATAAGCGGTACGTTATGAGTCAGGACTGGATTCGCATAAAAGGCGCCAAACAGAACAATCTCAAAAATTTCGATCTGGAAATCCCCCAGAACGCCCTGACAGTGGTAACTGGCGTCAGCGGTTCGGGAAAATCTACTCTTGCCTTCGACATCCTCTATGCCGAAGGACAGAGACGATACGTCGAAAGCTTCTCCGCCTATGCTCGCCAATTTCTCGACCGCATGGACAAGCCCGACGTCGAGTCGGTAGAAGGGATCCCGCCCACCATTGCTATAGACCAGAGCCGATCGGTCAAGACCTCCCGCTCCACGGTCGGCACCATGACCGAGTTACATGACCACTTTAAGCTCCTCTTTTCCAAAATCGCCATTCTCCACTGTGAAGGGTGTGGCAGAATTGTCGATAGGGACACAGCGCAATCGGTCTTCCAAAAGCTCTCGGATCTACCAAAGGGGCAGCCGCTTGTCCTAACCTTTCCCTTTGCTCTTTCTCTCTCGCTGCCTTGGGGCGAGGTGAAGGCCGGTCTCTTGCACGCCGGTTTCCATCGCCTGTTGAAAGACCAAATCATCCAGGATTTGGAGGAGATCCAAAAACTACCCCGCAAAATAGAAAAGATCGAAGTGGTGGTGGATCGCTTTGCTTATCGCCCTGAGGGAAAGAAGAGGATCACCGGCTCCCTCGAACAGGCCTTTCATTTCGGTAAG
>JAUXIP010000009.1 GCA_030620935.1 Deltaproteobacteria bacterium
GAGGAGTTCAAGGGGACGGGCAACATGGAAATTCATCTAGATCGACGTCTCATGGACAAGCGGGTTTTCCCGGCTATTGACATAAACAAATCGGGGACGAGAAAAGAAGAGCTTTTGATTACCAGGGAAGATTTGAACCGGATTTGGATCCTGCGTAAGGTCTTGTCTCAGCTGAGCGTTGTGGAGGCGATGGAGTTTTTATTGGACAAAATTCGTGGGACGGAAGGCAATAAAGAATTTCTCGACTCCATGAACCAGTAAGCATTCCTCATCTTTCTCTCTATTTTCTGCCTTGCACAGGCCGCAAATCTTTGCTAAAAGCGTAAAATTGCTGATTCTTTTTTCCCTGAGGACGACTTCTCGATAAGCCGGCGGGATTCGGCTTCATTGTCGGGAAGCCCTAGCAGGCTGCTGAAAAAGCCTCATATGCTTCGTTGCGCTCAATCGCCTCGCTCCGACGTACTGCTCAAGTACGCCTCCGCTCGTCGATTTATCGCGCGCCTCGCCTCTGAGATCTTTTTGAGCAGCCTGTGAGCAGAGTTTATCAGCGCTCTGCTAGAGATCTTTCAGACCAATTGCAACCGGCTCTCATCCGTGCTGTGGTGTTCTTGTGGATGAGTGTGTAGAGAGGTGTAAAAGGAGAGATGACGATCACTAAAGGAGCTTAGTCTATGACGGAGATAACCATGAAGCAACTCTTGGAAGCGGGTGTCCATTTCGGTCACCAGACCAGTCGTTGGAACCCGAAGATGAAACCTTATATTTTTGGAGCCCGTAACGGGATTCACATTATTGACCTCCAACAGACCGTTGCGATGTTCAAGGACGTAATCGGTTTTGTTGCGGACCTGGCCGCCCGTGGGGGGAATGTCCTATTTGTGGGGACCAAGAAACAGGCGAAGGACGCCATCAAGGAAGAGGCCGAACGGTGCGGCATGTTTTATGTTCATAACCGCTGGTTGGGAGGGACCCTGACTAATTTCACTACTATCCGGCAGAGCATTGAGCGTCTGCGCAAGCTAGAGGAGTTGGAGAACGACCCTAAGGTGGGCGAGGCCTTGAAAAAAAAGGAGATGCTGGATCTCAAACGTGAAAAGCAGAAACTCGAGCAGGCCTTGGGCGGAATCAAAGGCATGAAAAAGCTGCCCGAAGCCGTTTTTATCGTGGATCCCGAACAGGAGAGCATCGCCGTTCAAGAAGCGCGAAAGCTGGGCATTCCTGTGGTGGCTGTCATCGACACGAATTGCGATCCGGACTTGGTGGACTACAAAATACCGGGAAATGACGACGCGATCCGGGCTATTCGTCTTTTTTGTGCGGCTATCGCCGGCGCCGTGAACGAAGGGAAGGCTCTCAATGAACAAGCGCTCGGGAAGGACAAGAAGGAAGAAAAAGGCCCTGAGGCGACGGAGGCTCGCACGGGTGGCGAGCCCGTTGAAACATCGGCTCCAGGGGGAAATTAACTTCAATGGAAATCAATGCATCCTTGGTTAAGGAACTGCGTGAAAAGTCCGGCGCCGGAGTCATGAATTGCAAAAAGGCCTTGGCTGAATCCGGTGGCGACATGGAGAAGGCGGTGGATTACCTGCGTCAAAAGGGCCTGGCGGCAGCGGCAAAAAAAATGGGCCGTACCGCTGCCGAAGGGCTGGTGGGCACCTACATTCACGCCGGAGGGAAGATCGGCGTTTTGGTCGAGCTCAACTGTGAGACGGATTTTGTGGCTCGGACGGCGGAGTTTCAAGCCTTGCTGAAGGATGTGGCCATGCAGGTCGCCGCGGCGAACCCACGCTACGTCCGGTCGGAAGAGGTTCCGCAAGAAGAGTTGGAGAGGGAGCGAGAGATTTATCGTCGCCAGGCCTTGGATTCGGGCAAGCCCGAAAAGGTTGTGGTCAAGATCGTGGAAGGTAAGATGGACCGCTTTTACTCCGAGGTCTGTCTCTTGGAACAGCCTTTTATCAAGGACCCTGATCGCAAGGTGGGAGAGCTGATTCAAGAGGCCATTGCGAAGCTTAATGAAAACGTCCAGGTACGTCGTTTCGCCCGCTATCACATCGGAGAAAATATTGAGAAGGCGTAGTGCAGTACGAAATAAAGATTGCCAACGCGCCTTCTGTCTCCCTGGGATTTTGCCTTGAATGTTTTAAATCAAATGCCGAGTGCGAAGCTCAAGTATAAACGGGTGATCTTGAAAGTTACCGGAGAGGTCTTGGCCGGTGCCCAGAGATTCGGCATCGACGGCGAGATGGTACGGGGTTTTGCCGAAGAGATTAAGGAAGTAAAGGAATTGGGTTGTGAGATGGCCTTGGTCATGGGGGGAGGTAATATCTTTCGAGGTGTCGAGGCCAGTGGTTGGGTGATGGAACGGGCCAGCGCCGACACGATGGGAATGCTTGCGACGGTCATCAACAGTTTGGCCCTGCAGGACGCCTTGGAAAAGATCGGTGTTTTCACGCGGGTCATGTCGGCCATCGATATGCGTCAGGTCGCGGAGCCTTACATTCGCCGTCGGGCGACCCGCCATCTCGAAAAGGGACGCATCATCATCTTTGCCGGCGGCACGGGCAATCCCTATTTCACGACCGATACCACGGCCAGTCTGCGGGCCATGGAGATCGGGGCTGAGGTGATCCTTAAGGCGACGAAAGTAGATGGGGTCTATGACGCGGATCCCATGAAAGTCCGAGGGGCGAAGCGGTACGAAGAGCTGACCTACATCGAGGTGCTCAACAAAGAGCTCAAGGTGATGGACTCTACGGCGATCTCCATGTGCATGGACAACCATCTGCCCATCGTTGTCTTTAACCTCATGCAGAAGGGGAATATCAGGAGAGTGATCTCCGGGGAGAACATTGGAACCCTGGTGCACGCGGGCAAAAGATGAACGAGACCTTTTTCGTCGAGCTCCAAAAGGAAATGGAGAAATCGATAGCGGCCTTGCGCAAGGAGTTTGCGCGGCTGAGGACCGGGAGGGCCTCGACGGCGCTCCTCGAAGGGATCATGGTGGATTATTACGGTACGGCCACTCCCCTCAACCAGTTGGCGGGTTTGGCGGCTCCCGAACCGCGTCTCCTAGTTGTCCAAACTTACGACCGTGGCGCTATCGGCAACATTGAAAAGGCGATCCTCAAAACGGATCTGGGATTGACCCCGAACAACGACGGCAAAGTCATTCGTATTCCCATCCCCGAGTTGACCGAGGAGAGGCGAAAGGAGCTGGTCAAGCACATCAAGAAGATATCGGAAGAGTTCCGTGTCTCCGTGCGTAATCATCGCAGGGATGCCATTGAAAAGTTTAAGGAGATGGAAAAGCGAAAAGAGATTGCCGCGGACGAGCTGAAACATAGTCAGGATCGCATTCAGAAGATCACGGATGATTTTATCGGTCGTATAGATAAAACGCTGAAGACCAAGGAAGACGAGATCATGGAGGTCTGAGGCACGCCACCTTTCCCTCCAGTAGTTTTCAATCCGGAATGAACCTCAAGGGCCTAGACAAGAGTCGGTTGCCCAGGCATGTGGCCATTATTATGGATGGCAACGGACGTTGGGCTAGGTTACAGGGCAAGAGCCGCATCGAAGGGCACCGTCGTGGAAGGGCCTCGGTCCGGGCGGTCGTAGAGATGAGTCGTAAGCTGAGAATTCCCTATCTTTCTCTCTACGCATTTTCAACGGAAAACTGGCTGCGACCCAAGGATGAAGTGCACGCCCTCATGGGTCTTCTGGACCATTACTTGACGGTCGAGCAGCCGAAGATGATGCGGCATGGGATTCGGCTCATGGCCATCGGCGACAAAGAGCGGCTCCCCGGCCCCATCTTGCGCACTTTGGAGCGGACCGAAAAGGCGACGCGGAAAAATAAGGGAATGACCGTCCTCCTTGCTTTAAGTTACAGCGGGCGCGATGACATAATCAAAATGGTTAGAAGTATCGCGCAAAAGGTCAAGGAGGGGACTTATAGCGTGGGCGAGATCGAAGAGGAGATGATTTCCGCCCATATGGAAACACACTCCATCCCGGATCCGGACCTTCTCATCCGTACCAGCGGCGAGATGCGGATCAGCAATTTCTATCTCTGGCAGATTCCCTACACCGAATTATACGTTACGTCCACTCTCTGGCCCGACTTCCGAGAATCGTGTTACTTTCAGGCCCTTAAGGAATATCAAAAACGTCGGAGGAGATTCGGCCGGACAGACGAACAAATCTCCCAACCCATCGCTACTTCTCATAGCGTCCGGTGAGTATACAGATCATCCCTAGGGTGGTGACCGCCCTTGTGGCCATCCCCCCTTTGGTTCTTATTGTAGGCTGGGGATCCGCTTGGCAGTTTTCGCTTTTGGTTTTCTTGGTCACCGTCGGCGCGCTTTGTGAATACTTTCTCATGGCCTTTCCCCGTCATCCCAGGGAACGGACTCTGGGCATAGGTCTTGGAGTCCTCATGGCGATCGGAATGCTTGTCCCAAAACTTTCCGATTCCGGCTTTTGGCCGGCCGGGATCATCGTGGCGGCCTTCTCGGTCTATCTTTTTCTCGGCAAAGATTTAGCGGGAAGATATCAGCATTTGGGTTGGACGCTTTTGGGGACTCTTTACATCGGCTATTTATTTCCCCATATTGTTTATCTCCATCGAGCTCCTGAGGGACGGAGATGGGTGTTTTTTGTTCTTCTGGTGGCTATGGTCGGGGATACCGCAGGCTATCTCGTTGGAAGCGCTGTAGGAAAGAGGAAATTGGCCCCAAAGATTAGTCCGGCAAAGACGGTTGAAGGAACTTTAGGCGCGGCTGGGGCAAGCGTTCTGTTTGGACTGCTTGCCGGGAGTTTTTTGCTTTCTTCCCGTTCTTGGGTGGAAATCTTTGTGCTCTGCCTCATCCTGAACGCCCTGGCGCAGACCGGCGATCTTTTCGAGTCCTGGGTGAAGCGGGTTTTCTCGGTCAAGGATTCAGGCGTTCTTCTTCCGGGACATGGAGGGCTGTTGGACCGCTTGGATAGTCTAATATTTCCCGTCGTGTTTGCGACGATCTATTTAAGGCTGATGCATCCATGAAGTCTATTGCCATTCTTGGTTCCACGGGTTCAGTCGGGGTCAGTACTCTGGACTTGGCTCGACGTTTTCCCGAGGAATTTAAGGTTCGGGGTTTGGTGGCCGGCCGGAATCTGAAAATTCTTGCCGCGCAGATCAAAGAGTTTTCGCCCGAGTGGGTAAGCGTAAGCGAGGAAATGGGGATCCCCATTTTGCGGAAGCTGATAGGCAGGCGCAAGACAGAGATCTTATGGGGTGAAGAGGGTGCTACGACCATAGCCACGGCGAGGGAAGTGGATCTCGTAGTGGCGGCGATTGTGGGCGGCGCCGGTCTTGTGCCGACCTTAGGAGCCGTGCGGGCGGGAAAAGAGGTGGCCCTGGCGAATAAAGAAGCCCTGGTTATGGCGGGAGAGATCTTTATCCGGGAGGCAAAAAAAAGGGGCGTCCGCCTCTTGCCCGTGGACAGCGAACACAATGCCATCTTTCAATGCCTTCAGGGAAACCGCCGGGAAGAGGTAGAGAGCATTATCCTTACGGCCTCAGGAGGGCCCTTTCTCCGCGCTTCGCTTAAGGATTTGAATCGTGTTACCGTCAAGCAGGCTTTGAAACACCCCAACTGGAAAATGGGGCGCAAAATCACCGTCGATTCGGCGACGATGATGAACAAAGGGCTGGAGGTGGTGGAGGCGCGTTGGTTGTTTGATATGCCGCCTTCGCAGGTGGAAGTGGTGATCCACCCGCAGAGCATTGTACACTCCATGGTGCGCTACCAGGATGGGTCGGTCATCGCGCAATTGGGCGTGCCGGACATGCGGATACCGATTGCCTATGCGCTGTCCTATCCACGCCGACTTAAGGTAAACTGGCGTGAATTGGAATTGACCAAGCTGGGTTCTTTGACTTTTCTCCCCATAGAGAAGAAGAGATATCCGGCTCTTGGGCTGGGCTATGAAGCCTTAGCAGCCGGAGGAAGCATGCCCACGGTGCTCAATGCAGCCAACGAGGTTGCGGTAGGAGCCTTTTTGGAGAAGCGCATCGGTTTTCGAAAGATTCACCAAGTCATTAAGAAAACCATGAACGCCCATGCCAACCAACACCCGAAGGAAGTCGGTGAGGTCTTGGAGGCGGACCGGTGGGCGCGCGAGAAGGCATCCACGGTCATCAATCGTTCATAGATCTCGGAGGAGAAACGACGATGGTAGATGTTTTATATGCAATTGTTTCAGTTGTCGCAGTTTTGGGGCTTCTAATCATTATCCATGAGTACGGTCACCTCCTTATAGCCAAGCTGTCGGGGGTCAGAGTCTTGACCTTCTCGGTCGGTTTTGGCCCCAAGCTTTGGGTCAGAAAGATCGGAGAAACGGAATATGCCCTCAGTGCTTTCCCCCTCGGAGGCTACGTCAAAATGATGGGGGAAGACCCGGGGGAAGAGGTCGCGGAAGCGGACAAGCAAAGATCTTTCTCTCATCAAGGGCTTGCAAAGCGGATCGCTATTGTAGCGGCTGGACCGGGGTTTAACCTCCTTCTGGCAGTGCTTATTTATAGCTTGGTTTCCATGTTTTATGGCGTGGGCGTTCGCACCACGCAAGTGGGAAGCGTGGAGGCCGACTCTCCGGCAGCCCGGGCAGGGATACAAAAGGGGGATCGTATCGTCACCATTGACGGTGAAGCTATAGAAGATTGGGAGGAGCTGTCTACACGCATCAAGGCGAGTGAGGGAAAGGCCGTGAGCCTTCACATCCAAAGGGATCAGCAGGAAATGGACATAACGGTTCAACCGGCTAAGAGGGAAGTAATGAATGCCTTCGGCGAGCCGATAGAGAGCTGGCTGATTGGAATAACCAGTAAGATTGCCATCGAAAAAACTAGCCCGTTGTCGGCTGTCAGACACGGTTTTTTTCAAACGGGGCAGCTGGCCAAATTGACTTTGGAGGGCCTTTTTAAACTGGTGAAAGGAGAGATCTCTTCCAAGAATCTTGGCGGCCCGATTTTGATTGCTCAAGTGGCAGGTCAGCAAGCCCAGGAAGGGCTGCGGAGTTTTCTTTCTCTACTTGCCTTTTTAAGTATAACGCTCGGCGTGCTCAATCTTTTGCCTATACCGGTTCTCGACGGCGGACATCTCTTTTTCTTTTTGATCGAGGGCATACTCGGTCGTCCGATCCAGTTGAAATACCGGGAAAAGGCCTCGCAGGTCGGTTTTTTCATCCTTATTCTCATAATGCTCTACGCAACCTACAATGATATCGCTCGGTTCTTTTAGGGATAGGGGCGTAATAGCCTTCAGCTATAAGCCATCAGCAATCCGCTAGCCCGGACTATGCATTGATCTCGGCGACGAGCCCTTCCGGGCGAGGGCAATAGAGCTCTGCCTTGACCCTTCGATTCAACTCAGGGTCATAGTGAGTTCGTCGAACTATGAGAAGGCCTTCGCACTGCGGTACTGGAGCGAACAGCAGGGGACTAGCCCGAAGCTAAAGAGCCAAGCACCGGACACGTCATTGGACCTCCAGTCTCAGGTGCCCTCGCCCGTCAGGACTCATCCCCTCGAACGACACTCTGTGGCGACTTTTCTTCGTCTTATGAATAGTGCGGGCTAGATAAGGAGAAAAGCGCTGACGGCTGATCACTAGAGGCTTTATATGAAAATCCTCGGTATCGATACTGCCACGACCACAGCGAGCGCAGCCCTGGTCGAAGATAGCCGCCTGATTGGCGAAGAGGTTTATCCGGAGGATGGGCTGCGGGATTCGGCTTTGCCCCTGAGAGGTCGGGCCAATCACGCGGAGATTCTTCTGCCGTTGGTGGAAAGGCTCTTAAAGAAGGCCGGTCTCTCGTTACGCGAAATATCGGCCTTTGCCGTTTCGATCGGGCCAGGCTCTTTTACCGGTTTACGCATCGGGCTAAGCACCGTCAAAGGCCTGGCCTACGGCTCGAACATTCCCGTCGTCGGTGTGCCGACTTTACTTGCGATAGCCAAACGGGTAACCGACTGGGAAGGTATGATCTGCCCTTTTCTGGATGCGCGAAAAAAGGAGGTCTACACCGCGCTTTTTCAAAAAAAAGGCGAGACTCTAGATCGCATCGCAGAAGATCTTGTCTGTCCTCCCGGAAAAATCATCCAGCGTATCCAATCTCTCAATAACCAAGGGCGCTGCCTTTTCGTTGGTGACGGGATCAATGCTTATGAAGCTTTGATCAGAAGCTCCCTGGGTGAGCGTGTCTCCCTGACTCTCGGTGATTCCTACCCGTCAACCGCTTCTGCCGTGGCTTGGTTAGGAGAAAATAGGTTTCGGGAAAAAGAGACCGATTTGCTGGGCCCGCTGGTGCCGGTCTATTTGCGTTCTTCAGAGGCGGAGCTGAAAAAAGGGGAACAAAGAAGCTAAGTTATAGAAGAAACGGAACTTTTCTTGCATTGACAAAAAGCGTGCCTTAAGATAAATTGTTTTTCCCAAGTTTAAAAAAAAGAAGAGCAGGAGGCTCTTTTATGGAGAAAAAAGATGAAGAGCTCATTGTCTCTCTCGTAGATTCGGATCCGGAGCTAAAGAAATATTATGAAGAGCATCAAGAGCTGGAACAAAAGCTTCTAGGATATCAGAAGAAATCTCATTTGACTCCGATGGAAGAGATGGAGAAAAAAAGGCTTCAAAAACTCAAGCTGATAGGAAAAGATAAGATTATGGAAATCCTCGGAAGGCATCGGCAAACGGGGATGCAGAAGGAAACGGTCTAAGGAGCCATTGATGAAGAAAACCGGGGCGGAGATATTTGTCGAATCGCTCAAGCAGGAAGGGGTCAAGGTCGTTTTTGGAATCCCCGGCGGAGTCGTGCTCAAGATATTTGATGTTCTCCATCAGCAAAAGGATGTCGAGGTTATTCTCACACGCCACGAGCAAGGAGCGGCCCATATGGCCGAGGGGTACGCCAAGGCGACCGGTAAGCCTGGGGTGGTTCTGGTGACTTCCGGCCCCGGCATGACGAACATTGTAACCGGATTGACGGATGCCTTCATGGATTCGGTGCCCGTGGTCGCTTTCACGGGTCAGGTCTCGACCCATTTGATCGGCAACGACGCTTTTCAGGAGGCCGACAATGTGGGGATCAGTCGGCCCTGCACCAAACACAACGTCTTGGTCAAAGACGTGAACGACTTGGCACTGGCCATCAAGGAAGCCTTTTACATTGCCAGCACCGGAAGACCCGGCCCGGTGCTAGTGGATATTCCGAAAGACGTCAGCATAAACAAGGCCGACTTCAAATATCCCGACAAGGTCGCGGTGCGCGGATACAATCCCACCTATGAGGGGAACAAGCACCAGATCAAGCAGGCAGCCGAGGAGATCTTGAAGGCCAAAAAGCCGGTGATCTACGTAGGAGGTGGAGCCCTGTTTTCCGACGCGGGGGATGAGATTCTCGAGCTGGCCGAGCTCACTCAGATCCCGGTCACCATGACGCTTATGGGGCTGAGCAGTTTCCCCGGCACGCACGTGCTCTCGATGGGCATGCTGGGCATGCATGGCGGCTACTGGACCAACATGGCCATGCACCACACGGACCTGTTGATTGCCGTGGGCGCGCGGTTTGATGATCGGGTGACAGGCAAGCTCTCCGAATTCTGTCCTGAGGCGCGAGTCGTCCATATCGATATTGACCCTACTTCGATCAAGAAAAACGTCCACGCTCATATCCCCATTGTCGGGGACGTGAAAAGCGTGCTGAAGGAGCTGAATATTCTTTTGCGCTCGATGGATGGAAATCAGAAAGAGGTCAAGCAGCAGCGTCGACCGTGGCAAAAGCAAATCGAGGAATGGAAGCAAGCCCACCCGCTGAAGTATCACCAAGATGAGAAGATCATCAAGCCACAGTACGTGATCGAGAAGCTGTTTGAGATGACCGACCATAAGGGGATCGTGGCTACCGACGTGGGCCAGCATCAGATGTGGGCCGCCCAGTATTTTAAAGGAGCCAAGCCACGCACCTTTCTGACTTCCGGCGGACTGGGCACGATGGGGTTCGGCTTCCCGGCGGCGATCGGCGCGCAGAAGGCTTATCCGGAAGAGACAGTGCTATGTATTACCAGCGAGGGCAGTTTCCAGATGAACCTCCAGGAATTGGCCACCGCTGCCGAGTACAAGCTGCCCGTCAAGATCGTCCTTCTCAACAATCAGTTCCACGGCATGGTGCGACAGTGGCAAGATCTAATGTATGAAGGCCGATACGCCTCAAGCTACCTGGGGAAGATACCCGACTTTGTGAAGTTGGCGGAAGCCTATGGTATTTTGGGGCTCAGGGCGCTCAAGCCCGCCGAAGTAGAGTCCGTGCTCAAGAAGGGATTAAAACATCAGGGTCCCGTGCTTATGGATATTCATGTGGACCCGTTCGAAAACTGCTATCCGATGATCCCGGCCGGTGCAGCGCAGCATGAGATGATCTTGGAAGACCCGCCTGAACTCAAAAAGGCGGAAAAGGGTGGGGCCGCAAAGACGAAGGCTGACGAAGGGGAAGGCGTTCTCCCTGCCTGATCGTGTCCGTATCTATCTTTCGCTTATCACCCCTGATCGTTTTACATTCCTGACAGTCGAGAGCGAAGTGAGTGTCAGGTGTAGCTAGAGTGTTAAAAAAACATGTTTCTAGTCCCTGGTTTCTGGTCAACTAGGTCCGCCACGGGGATTCGGACGGATCAGCCAAAGTTTGTTGGCTGAAACTTGAGACTAGAAACCACGAATGCTCGGATAAGGTATTTTCGACAAGTAACGATTCCATGGAACACATCATATCGGCTTTAGTAGAGAACAAATTCGGCGTCCTGGCCAGAGTCGCGGGCCTTTTTAGCGCGCGGGGTTACAACATTGAGAGCCTCTCAGTCGCGTCGACCATGGACCCGACGACCTCTATGATCACCATCGTGACCCAGGGAGACGACCGCATAATCGAACAGATCATGAAACAGCTCAACAAAGTTATCGAAGTCCTGAAGGTCGTGGACCTCACCGAAGTCGACTATGTCGAGAGAGAGACGGCCCTGATCAAGATCAATACCAAACCGGAGCACCGCGATGAGGCCATCCGGATTTGCGATATCTTCCGGGCCAAGATCGTAGATTCCACACCTCAAACCTACACCATTGAAATCACCGGCGACGCTGAGAAACTCCAGGCCATCATCAACCTCCTCAGGCCCCTAGGGATCAAAGAGCTGGCCCGCACCGGTCGTGTGGCGATCCCGCGAGAGGCCGCTCGAACCGCCGCCCGGCGCGGATCTCAGTCGGCGAAGACACCCTAAAGACGGAATCGACTCTTTCCATCAGGCCTGACGGTTTTGCCCGTGATGCTACGGGTATAGCTCTTAGCCCCGATCCGACGAAAAATGACTTGGCTATGAGGCTAAGGTTCTGTACGCGCCACGACGGGGAATAAAATGTAAGGTCGGTTCTTAACATCACTTACGGTGAGTTTCTGATTCGTGGCAAGCCGCGCCGCATCCCCGTGCGCGGATGCTGGTTCGAGCCAATTTCACGCTTGCAGAAATGTCGGAACGGGGTTAGGCAAATCTGGTGGCTCACCTGCTAACGTCAATCAGAACCGCATGCCTTGAGGCCCCGTTCGCTACCGCTGTACATATAAATTTCCCTCGCTTGCGAAAATGGGCAAAAAAGCTTAGAGAACAATTTGGCTGGTATCAATTTAAGCAGAGCAGAGTCAAACAATGAAACGCGACGTTGTCCTTAAGGTAAACGGGGAAGAGCATGAGATCGAGATCCTGCCCAATCGGCTTCTCCTCCAGGCTTTGCGCGACGATCTTGGGCTAATAGGGACCAAAGATGGGTGCAGCATCGGGGTGTGCGGTGCTTGCAGCGTCATTGTCGACGGCAAGCTCGTAAGTTCCTGCTTGACGCTCGCAGTCGCCTGTCAGGGAAAAGAGATCACCACCATCGAGGGTCTGGCCAAGGACGGACAGCTCCATCCACTGCAGCAGGCATTTCTCGAATACGGTGGCTTTCAATGCGGTATTTGTACGCCGGGTCAGATCATCGCGGCCAAGGCACTTCTCGATGGCGATCCCAATCCGTCGGAAGAAGAAGTGAAAGAATGGATGGCAGGAAACCTTTGCCGCTGCACGGGCTACTACAAAATCGTGGAATCGATCATGGCCGTTGTGCATAACCAAGTGAGTACGGCCCATCCTGAGAAGCGAGAAGAGAAGAAAGCGAAAATAGAAAGCCTCAAAGTATACAAGACGGATTAGGGAAGATTCCAAGCTCTCGGAAGAAGAAAAGTAATGACTAGGCCAGAAGAATATTCCGTAGTGGGTCAGAGAGTCCTCCGGGTCGACGGCCACGAGAAGGTGACCGGAGAAGCCCGGTATGTGGCGGATATCGTGCTTCCAGGGATGCTCTCTGGGAAGATCCTGAGGAGTCCCTATCCTCACGCAAAGATCACCCGGATCGATACCAGCAAAGCCGAGAAGCTTCGCGGTGTCCGGGCCGTCGTCACCGCCGAGGACACGATCAAACAGGGTTGGGGCGCTTTCATCCCGGACCAATATCCGCTTTCGGTGGGCAAGGCCAGATACGTGGGCGAGGAAGTTGCCGCGGTTGCAGCTATCGATCCCGAAATCGCCGAGGAGGCGCTCAGCCTTATCGAGATCGATTGGGAAGAGCTGCCGGCGGTGTTCGATGCCGAAGAGGCGATGCAGGACGGGGCTCCGCTTATCCACGAAGCGAAAAAGGGCAACGTAGCCTACAAGCTCGCTGTTGAACGGGGAAACATCGAGAAGGCCTTTGCGGATTCGGACCTGATCATCGAGGACACCTTTCAAAGCACTCCTCAGTGGCACTGCGCCATTGAGACCATCGGGAGCGTGGCGGACTATGCCAGCAGCGGCAAGTTTACTATCTACATGAACACTCAGACCTTGTTTATGGCCCGTTACCGGGTCGCGGCGGCGCTCGGTGTCAGAGAGACCGATGTTCGCGTCATTCAGACTGCGGTGGGTGGTGGCTTCGGCGGCAAGTCCTGCGATGATAACAACGCGATCGGTGCAGCTCTCCTTTCGCGCAAGACACGTAAGCCCGTGCAGATCATCAACACGCGCGAGGAGGAGTTCCTCGCCGGCAGCCGCCCCAGGGTCAACATGAAGATCTGGGCCAAGATGGGATTCAAAAAAGATGGGCGGATCCGTGCGAAGCAGCTCCGCATCATCGCAGACAACGGTGCCTACTCAGGGAAGGCGCCCGCCGTCATGAGCGTGGCGTCCCTGCGCCACGACACCTGCTATAAATATTCCGACGTCAAGACAGAGGCCTATCTGGTTTATACCAATAAAATTCCGACCGGCGCCTTCCGTGGATTCGGCAATCCGTCGGCGGATTGGTCGGTGGAGCAAATGCTAGACATCGCCGCCCATCAGCTCGGCATCGATCCGCTCGACCTGGCGCGCCTGAATGCCGCCGATCCCGGCTATGTCTCGCCGCACGGGAACCGAGTGACGAGCTGCGAGCTGAAACAATCCATCAACCTGGTTGAAAAGATGATGGACTGGCAAAAGCGGCGCAAGGAAAAGAAAGCCAAGCGGGGTTTTGGATTGGCCTGCACGGTCCACGTGAGCGGCAAGCGTCACTTCGGCGACTACGACGGAGGGTCGGCCACCATCAAGATCAACGAAGACGGAAAAGCTCTGGTGCTTTGCGGCGAAGGCGAGGTGGGACAGGGAGCGGCAACAGCAATGTGCCAGATCGCCGCGGAGGAGCTTGGGGTTCCTTTAGAAGACGTCGAGATCTCAGTAGCTGACACGGACCTCACGACATTTTGCCTCGGCGCCTTCGGCAGCCGCGTGACTTATGTGGGCGGCAATGCGGTGAAAGACGCTGCAGCCAAGGTGAGACAGCAGCTCCTTGAGACCGCAGCGGAGATGTTGGAAGCGGACCCGGACGATTTGGTAACCCAGGGCGGAAAGATATTTGTCAAAGGGACGGAGACAAAGTCCGTGACGGTAGGGGACGTGGCCCGATCGCGTTTATTCCGCCGGGGCGGCTCTCCGATTGTCGCGTCAGGGAGCTTCGATGCCGATTCTGTGTTGCAGGACGAGAGCCGATACGGCAACGAATCCGGCGCGTATAACTTTGGCTGTCAGGCAGCGGAGGTGGAGGTGGACACTGAAACCGGCCAAGTTAAGGTGCTTCGATACGTAGCCGTGTCCGATTGCGGCACGGTGATCAACCCGATCGGCGCAGAAGGGCAGGTAGAAGGTTCCGTGGCGCAGGGACTCGGCTATGTGCTCATCGAAGGGCTCAAAGTGGAAGAGGGGCGACCCATGAATCCCAACTTTTCAGATTACAGACTCCCGTCGATGCGGGATATGCCGAAGCTGGATCACGCCTTTGCGCAGTCCTACGAACCTACGGGGCCGTTTGGGGCAAAGGGGTTGGGGGAATTAGGAATGGATCCTACGGCGGCCGTCATCGGGAATGCGATTTTCGATGCGGTGGGTGTCCGTGTCAAGACGCTCCCGATCACGCCGGAAAAAGTTTTGAAGGCTCTGAAGGAGAAGGAAAGATAGAATACAGAAGCCAGAAGTCAGAATTCAGAATCTTCGGAGTTTCCTTCTGGATTCCGGCTCCTGAATTCTGAATTCCAAGTGCCATGATTCGATTTGACTACCTTGAACCGGAAAGTTTGCAAGAAGCCTGCGCTCTACTTGATCAGCATGGCGACGATGCCAGACTCATTGCCGGCGGCACAGCTCTTATCATCTGGATGCGTCAGCGCCTTCTTAATCCCAAAGTCGTCATCAGCCTACAGAAAATTCCGAATCTGAGTTACATCAGGTTCGACAAAGCGGATGGGTTGAGAATCGCGGCGGTCGCATGCCACCGCGACATAGAGCTCGCTTCCGAAGTCCGCCAATACTATCCGCTACTCCATGAAACTTTCCGGAAAGTCGCCCAACCGAGAATCCGCAATATGGGAACGATCGGCGGCAATCTCTGCCAGGGTGATCCGTTGACCGATCCCGGCGCGAGCCTCATTGCGTTGGATGCGGAGGTAATTCTTGCCGGCTCAAAAGGAAAACGGACCTTGCCGTTGGAAGAGTTTTTCGTTGACTACTACGAGACTGCACTCCAAGCAGGAGAGATTCTTACCGAGGTCCATGTGCCGCCTCCTAAAAAAGCGATCCGTTGGGCACATATTAAATTCACGCCGCGCAGCCTCGAGGACTTCGCTACGGTCGGCGTGGCCTTGGCCATCGAGACCGAAGATAATCTGTGCCGCGACATTCGGTTAGCGCTCAACTCCGCCGGGCCGAAGATTTTCCGGGCCAAAAAGGCTGAAGAGATTATCCGGGGACAGCGACTTACAGAAAAGCTCGTGGCGGAGACGGCCGAGGCGGCTTCCGCCGAAGCCGATCCCATAGAGGACGTGCGCGGCTCGGCAGAATATAAGCGCGAGATGGTGAAGGTTATGGTGCGGCGCGCGATCCAGCAGGCTCTCCAAAAAGAAAAGTCGTTAAAGCCGACCTCTTAAGTCGTGCTGTATTTCCTCAGGGGGCAAGCCTTCCGGCCGCAGCCGATAAGCCTTTACCTTGAGGGTCGCCCACGCCGACCCCTTCGGGTGCTCACTCCCCAGGTCAGGGCCTGTGGTTCGACTTTGCTCACCACCCTGAGCCGGTCGAAGGGCAAGCAGCGACCACGTCCTTGCGTGTGCGGCCTTCAGTCTCTCCCCCTTCGGAATCTGTTGTCGTGGCTGCGGGGAAAGACGGGGCCCGATGCTTCGTCCAACAGCCTGCTATGCAGGCGGTTAAGA
>JAUXIP010000051.1 GCA_030620935.1 Deltaproteobacteria bacterium
GATTTTAGGAATGCGGCTTATCATGGCCGGCGGGGGAACGGGCGGTCACCTATTTCCCGGCCTGGCTGTGGCACGCGAGTTTCAGAGGCGAGATCCGAAAGTGGATATCTTGTTTGTAGGAACTGACATGGGGATTGAAAGCCGAATTCTTCCGAGCGAGGGATTTGCGCTGAAGACCGTTCCGATCAAGGGAATGAAAGGGAGAGGAATCCGGGGCCTGACGCAAGCCCTCTATGGCATTCCGGTTAGTCTTCTCCGCTCGCTCGGTATCATACGCCGATTTCAACCCGATTGCGTCATAGGATTGGGAGGCTATGCCTCCGGTCCTCTTCTCCTGGCGGCGAAAATGAGCCGGCGCCGCTGTGCCATTATGGAACAGAACCTGCGCCCCGGTTTCACCAACCGCATCCTGGGATGGATAGTGGATCGAATCTTTACTGCTTACGAAGAGAGCGCTTCCTATTTTCCCCGTGTCAAGGTTGTCGAGACGGGAAACCCGGTGCGCTGGGAGCGCTTGCCGGAGATCGAAAAAGATGAAAAGTTTACCCTCCTCGTTTTTGGGGGAAGCGCCGGCGCGCGTAAAATCAATCTCTGTATGATCGAGGCCCTTAGAAGACTGAGAGATCTGGCTTCAGGGTTGCGCATCATCCATCAGACCGGAGAGGAGGATCTTGCCTCGATCCACGCAGCTTACCGTCTTCTCCCTTTCGAGGCGACGGTTCTTCCCTTTATCCGAGAGATGGATGAGGCTTACGCGCATGCGAATCTTGTCATCTGTCGCTCCGGAGCCACCACGGTCGCCGAACTTACAGCCTTCGGCAAAGCGGCGATCTTGGTCCCCTATCCCTTTGCGGCTTATGACCACCAGAGGTGGAACGCCGAGGCGCTGCAGAACCGAGGAGCAGCGGAAATGATTCTGGATCGCGAGCTCGACGGCGAGAAGTTGGCCGGGCAGATCCGAACATTTTATCGCAATCGTCGCCAACTTGAGACTATGGGGCAAGCTGCCCAAAAACTAGGAAGACCTGAAGCGTCCCGAATGATTGTAGACGAATGTTATGCACTCGTGGGGAGGCGTCAGACAACAGGCAGTCTGCAATAGGCAACACGCAAGATGATCGGGAACTAGATTTCGCAGACAGTTTTATGCCTATTGCCTCTAGAGAAAGAGATGCTCGAGAAAAAGCACCGAATCCATTTTGTCGGAATCGGCGGGATCGGCATGAGCGGCATTGCTGAGGTCCTGGTGAATTTAGGCTATAGCGTGACCGGCTCGGACCTGCACGAGAGCGAAACGACCCAGAGGCTCAGATCCTTGGGGGCTCAGGTTTTCATCGGTCATGCGGAAGCCCACCTCGCCGGCAACCCTTCGGTCGTGGTGATTTCGACGGCGGCAAAGTTTTCCAATCCTGAAATATTGGAAGCGCGAAAGCGCAATATCCCAGTGATTCCACGCGCCGAGATGCTGGCGGAGTTGATGCGCATGAAATACGGGGTGGCCGTGGCGGGGAGTCATGGAAAGACGACCACCACCTCGATGATCGCCGCTGTCCTGAGTACAGCGGGCCTGGATCCCACGATGGTGATCGGAGGAAGGGTGAAGTCGCTCGGCAGCAACGCCAAAATGGGGCAGGGAAAATTGCTGGTGGCAGAGGCCGACGAAAGTGACGGTACCTTTTTACTCCTCTCTCCTACCATCGCGGTGGTGACCAACATCGACCGCGAGCACATGGATTTTCATCAGACGATGGATCACCTCATGGAAAGCTTCCTGACTTTCGTGAACAAAGTCCCTTTCTATGGACTGGCGGTTTTGTGTTTGGACCATCCCAATGTTCGGGCGCTTCTTCCCAAGGTGAAAAAACGTTTCGTCACCTACGGGCTGACTTCCGAAGCCGATTTTTGTGCGCAGGATCTCCAAGTCAAGGCCATGGAAGTCGAATGCATCGTGTCGTACCGCTCCAAACGTATAGGAAAGCTTCGGCTCCACGTTCCGGGACGCCACAGCGCGACCAACGCCCTGGCGGCGGTGGCCGTCGCACAGGAGCTGGAGATCCCTTTTCCCCACGTAGCGGATGCGCTCGACGCCTTTAGCGGTATTCACCGCCGCTTCGAGGTCAAAGGAGAGCACGGGGGCATCCTGGTGATCGATGATTACGGCCATCATCCGGTTGAGATCCAGGTGACCATCCAGGCCGTCCGGGAAAGTTGGAAGCGTCCGTTGACGGTCGTTTTTCAACCTCACCGCTACAGTCGCGCGCGCGATCTGTTCGACGATTTTTTGACCTGTTTTGACAGCGCCGATCGGCTGATCCTGACTGACATCTATTCGGCCGGAGAGGAGGCCATACCGGGAATCTCCAGCGGGACCCTTCACGAGGCCATCAAGCGCAGGGGCCACTTAGAGGTCGAGTATGTTCCCGACAAGAGCGATGTCGTGCGGCACTTGGTCTCCAAACTAAGGCCTGGAGAGATTGTTCTTACCCTGGGAGCCGGCGATATCTACAAGGTGGCGGAAGAGTTGGTTGAAACATTGGAGAAATGAAAAGAGAGGATGAGCTTTTAGTCCAAGCGATGCGACTCATATCCGGCTTAAAGGTAAAAGTGTCCGAGCCTCTCGCGCGCTACACGTCGATCAAGATCGGCGGGCCGGCGGACTATTTTCTCGAAGCGGAGGATCACTCTGCTCTGACTCAGACCTTGCGACTTCTCGACCGCTACGGAAGTCCTTTTTGTCTATTAGGCAATGGGAGCAATGTGTTGGTAAGCGATCTGGGGGTTCGGGGAGCCGTGCTCCGTTTAGGAAAAGGGTTTAAGCGGTTGGAATGGCGCGAGGAGGATGAAAAAGGGTTGGTGAACGTGGGGGCTGCCTATCCTGTGACTCAATTGGTGCGCGAATCGGTCCGCAGAGGATACAGCGGGTTAGAATTCGCCGAGGGAATACCAGGGAGTGTGGGGGGCGCCCTGGTCATGAATGCCGGCGCGTACGGATCGGAGATGGAAAAAATCGTCGATCATGTTGATGGGGTAACCGCGAAAGGGGAGACCCTTAGGTTTGACAGAGGGGAGATGTTTTTTTCCTATCGCGACTCACATCTTCCGGCCGGGGCGATCGTGACTCAGGTGGGAATGCGGCTTGAGAGAGGGAAAACAAGCGAAATGCAAGCCAGAGTTCGGGAGTTGACGACCCGAAGAAAAGGAAGTCAACCGTTCGGTTATCCCAACTCCGGCTCGGTGTTTCGCAACCCTCCCGGCGATTTTGCCGGTCGGCTGATTGAGGCGGCAGGCCTCAAGGGAAAAAAAATCGGCAAGGCTCAGATCTCCGAGCGACACGCGAATTTTATCGTCAACCTCGGCGGGGCCAAGGCGGAAGAGGTAAAGACGCTGATGGAAATGGCGCAGGCCGAAGTAAAGAAAAAATTTAGCTCGGATCTTCAGCCTGAAGTCCGGTTGCTAGGAGAATGGACTGCCTGATGGAGATTTTTGTTCGCCGTGGGATCAACAGAAAAAAAGGAGAACCGCGCTGGCGTCTTCTGGATCTCTGGCTCACCACCGCGGCCTTGTTGGTCTCGATCTCGGCTGTCTATGTGGAAAGGGACGCCGTGGCCCGCGTGGCGAACCGTCTCAGCGGATCCCTCGTCGATCATCTTTACTTTTCCGTCCGCGAGATCAAGGTGAGGGGAGGCAAGATGGTTGGTGGGAGCGAGATCGTGGCCATGGCGGAATTGAGTCACGGGATGAATATCTGGAAGGTCGAGCCGGAGACGATCGAGAAGAAAGTGAAGAAGCATCCGTGGGTCAAGCAAGTCCTGGTGCGCCGGGAATTGCCCAGCCGGGTGGTGATCGAAGTGACGGAGCGAGCGGCCAAGGGGATCGTGCTTTTGGGTAAACCCTACTACGTCGATGGCGACGGGTTTCTATTTAAAGCGGTCGACACGGGAGAAAAGATGGACTTTCCCCTGCTGACGGGATTGAGGCGGGAGGATTTTGCTGCTCGAGTCCCGGCGGCGCGTCAGAGAATTCAAGAAGTTCTAAAGCTGAGCGACCTCATGGGCAGACGCTCACTAGCGCTTTCTGAAATTCATTTTACTCCCCAGGGCGGCGTCATTTTTTATCCGATGGCCCACTCTATCGCTCTTCGCATGGGCTGGGGAGATTGGGAAGAAAAGATGCAGCAGCTGGAGCGGGTCCTAGGAGTTTGGCAAGGAAAGGAGGATCGCCTCGCAGTTTTGGACTTTAGTTTCCGCAACCAGGTTGTCGCCAGGATCAAAAAAACCAGCGGATAAAAGATTGAGGCATCGAGTAGGAATTATGAGCAAGAAAAACAGTCTTATTGTCGGCTTGGATATCGGCACTTCGAAGGTCTGTGCGGTTGTAGGCGAGATGACCGACCGGGGGATTGAGATCGTTGGGGTGGGGACCCACGCCTCTCAGGGCTTGCGCAAAGGGGTGGTCATCAACATCGAGAGCACGGTGAACTCCATCAAGAAAGCCGTTGAAGAAGCAGAGCTCATGGCGGGTTGCGAGATCAACTCGGTTTTTACCGGAATCGCCGGCGGTCACATCAAGTGCTTTAACAGCCACGGCGTCGTCGCCGTAAAAAACAAGGATGTGACGCCGCGGGATATCGACCGGGTGATCGATGCCGCCAAGGCAGTGGCGATTCCCATGGATCGGGAGGTGCTTCATGTCCTGCCGCAGGAATACATCATCGACGATCAGGACGGGATCAAGGAGCCGCTGGGAATGTCGGGAGTCCGGCTGGAGGCCAAAGTTCACATCGTTACCGGAGCCGTCACCTCCGCTCAGAACATTGTTAAGTGCTGTAACCGAACGGGGTTGAACGTAGCAGACATCGCCTTGGAGCCTTTGGCCTCGGCGGAGGCGGTCTTGACTCCGGAGGAAAAAGAACTGGGAGTGGCCCTCGTGGATATGGGTGGAGGGACTACCGACATCGCCATTTTTCAAGATGGGGCGGTGAAGCACACGGCGGTTCTGGCCATCGGAGGGAGTCACCTGACCGGCGACATCGCCGCGGGACTCCGGACTCCCGTCGCCGAGGCGGAGCGGATCAAGCAAAGATACGGTTATGCCAAGACCTCAATGGTCACGAGGGACGAAAGAGTAGACGTGCCGAGCGTGGGCGGGAGGAATTCTCGAACCATCTCGCGTCAAATCCTCTGCGAGATTATTGAGCCCCGCTTGGAAGAGATCTTCCAGCTCATCCATCGGGAAATCATTAAGTCGGGATATGAAGGATCACTGGCATCGGGCATCGTGATGACCGGAGGATCGACGCTGCTTCCCGGCTTGATCGACATGGCGGAAGAGGTTTTCAGCATGCCGGTCCGCCTAGGCGCCCCTACTCAGGTAGGCGGGCTCATCGACGTGGTCTCCAGCCCCATCTATGCCACCGGCGTGGGACTGGTTCTTCTTTACGGGAAAAGGCAGCACGAGAAAAGTTTTTTCCGTATACGCGAGGATAATGTCTTCGGCAAGGTCAAGCATCGCATGGAAGATTGGATAGGTGAGTTTTTTTAATAAGGAGTTTGGGGAAATATCGAAAAGGAGGAAAGCCTATGTTTGAACTCGTGGAACAGGTTCGTTTGAGTGCCCGGATCAAGGTCATCGGGGTAGGAGGCGGAGGCGGGAATGCCATTAACACGATGATCGCGGCCAAGCTCACCGGAGTGGACTTTATTGTTGCCAACACGGACGCCCAGGCCTTGGAGGCCAATCGGGCGTCGGTAAAACTCCAGCTCGGAGAGAAGATTACAAAAGGTTTGGGAGCCGGCGCCAATCCCGAGGTCGGGAGACGAGCCGCGTTGGAGGATGAGGAGAGAATCCGTGAGATTCTCAGCGGCTCCGATATGATCTTTCTCACAGCGGGGATGGGAGGAGGTACCGGCACCGGCGGCGCGCCGATCATCGCCCGGCTTGCGCGGGAAGTTGGCGCGCTTACTGTCGGCGTGGTCACCAAACCGTTCGTCTTCGAGGGCAAAAAGAGGATGCGCCAAGCCGAGGAGGGAATCCAGGAACTCAAAGAAAGCGTTGATACTCTGATCGTCATTCCAAATCAACGGCTCTTAAGCATAGCGGCTAAGACGACCACCATACTCGAGGCTTTCCAGAAGGCGGACGATATTCTGTTTCAGGCCGTGCGCGGGATCTCCGACTTGATCGTGACGCCGGGTCTGATCAATCTCGATTTTGCCGATGTCCGTACCGTCATGGCGGAAATGGGGATGGCGTTGATGGGAGCGGCGTCGGCCTCCGGTGAAAATCGAGCGGTGGAGGCGGCGCAGAAAGCGATATCGAGTCCTCTGCTGGAAGATATCTCCATCCAAGGGGCGAGGGGAGTCCTGATCAACATCACCGGTGGTCCGGACTTAGGTCTGCATGAAGTCAACGAGGCGTCCACCATGATTCAGGAAGAGGCTCATGATGACGCAAATATCATCTTTGGCGCGGTTATCGACGACAACATGAAGGATGAGATCCGAATTACCGTTATCGCAACTGGGTTCGGAGTCAAAGAACAACGGAAACCTGCTTTTGGAACTCTGGTCAATACCAATAGTAAAAACAAGAAGGTTATCCACTTGGGGACGATTGTGGATGATATGGAATCCCCCACCTGGCAGCGGAAAAAACGGGACACCGGAGAGACCGAGACCGTTACGGCTGAGAAAGCCGGGATGCAATTTAGCAGCCAGGTGGAAGAAGACGAGTTCGATATCCCGACTTTTTTGCGGAAACAGATGGATTGACCGATTACAAAACGAAGGGTGGTTTAGGCATGAATTCAGTAGAACTCCGAGAAGTAACCGCATTTGACCTCAACGGGCTTCGGGACATTGTTGGCGATCCACCTATCCGTCGTTTGCAACTTTTAGCCGGCAAACTCCATAAGGCGTTCCGGGGTCTTCAGGGCAGGACCACCGTTGTGCATATCAACTCCTCAGCCGTAGGGGGCGGAGTGGCCGATATCCTAAACTGTCTGGTTCCATTGGCCAAGGAGCTTGGGGTGCCCACTCAGTGGTGGGTGATCGGTGGAGAGAAGGCCTTTTTCAAGATTACCAAATCCTTCCACAATGCATTGCAGGGGTCGGCTCAAGTAGACATTCATGAAGAGATGCTCTCGCATTATGAACAGGTCATTGCAGTCCACGCGGACAGGCTGGGACGCCTAATCCGGGAGCGGCATGGAGGTGCTCCGGACATCATTGTTTTTCACGATCCCCAGCCAGCGGGTTTGATCTCTCATTGGCGCAGTCAGTTTCCCAACACGGTCTTTCTTTGGCGCGGGCATATTCATTTTGATGCAGCGGCCTGCGCTGAACCATCTCACCCAGCTCATCGAGTATGGAAGAGACTGGTGGGATGGGTTAATCAGTGCGACGGCGCTATTTTTCATCTCCCTGAACAAGTCCCTGCGGGGGTTGAGGTTCCGGTGCGATTCATTCTACCATCGATCAATCCGTTAGCCCCCATCAATTGGGATTTGAGTACGCCTTCGGGCAGAGCGTTCATTTACAGCACCTTAAACAAGTACGGGTTAGAAGAGCTTCGGGATCCAACGGTACCAGTGGTTTTGCAGAATGCCCGATTTGATCCATGGAAAGACCCCCTAGGGGTCATCGAGGCCTTTCGGGGGGCGCAGCAACTGGTGCCGCACAGTTGTAAGTGTAAGAAGCCGCGACTTTTGTTGACCGGTCCTATGGCGGGGGATGATCCTGAGGCGCAGGGTATATTGGCGCATCTGGATAAAGTGGTCAATGGGGACGGAGCGGTCCGTTTACTGCCGTTATTTCCCCAGGCGACCGAGGCAACGGCAGAGCAGGCAGAAGCATTGGATGCGATGGGAATGAACCATGGGTCGTTGAGGTCTGAGGATTTGGTGGAGCTGGAGATCAACGCCTTTCAGACGCGAGCGGATATCATCGTGGCCAAGTCGTTACGCGAGGGGTTTGGGCTCACGGTGGCCGGGGCCGGGTATCACGGCAAACCGAGGATAGTGAGCCACGTGGGTGGATTAGCGGCGCAGATGATAAACCGGGGGGGGAAGGTGCATGGTTGTTTGGTGGGAGGGAGTCCTGAGTTCAATCGGCAGGTGTCGATCGAGATGACACGGGACTGGATCGTCAAATTACTGTGTTCGGTCAGGTTGCGTCGGACGATGGGAACAACAGCCAAGCGGCACGTCATTCGCCATTTTCTTCCACATCGTCATCTTCAAGACTACTTCAGACTGTTCCTAGATCTCAAGCTGGGTAAGATTTCTTTAAAGGACACATTCTCACTCGACCTTTTCCGGCTGGCAAAGTAGACGTTCATCAAGGGTCAAGCTCATGAAGCGAGTGAGTTTGAATCGCAGGCCGATGGAAATCAATTTGATGATTTGAGTTTTGTCTCCCTGGCAAATCGCTCCAGGGCGAGCCGGATCAATCGGTCGATGAGTTCCGTATAAGAAATTCCGCTGGCCTCCCAGAGTTTGGGATACATGCTGATCTTGGTAAAACCCGGTATGGTATTCATCTCGTTCACAATGACCTCTTTGTTGTCTCTGAGAAAAAAGTCCACACGAGCCATACCTTCACAGCAGAGCGTCTTAAACGTCCTAACGGAAAGATCCTGAATTTCCCGGATAATCGGCTCCGGCAGTTTTGCAGGGATCTCCAGGACAGCTCCCTTGTCATCCACGTATTTCGCATCATAGGAATATAACTCGTGGCGAGTGATGATCTCTCCGGGAAGCGACGCTACGGGGTGATCGTTCCCTAAGACAGAACACTCGATTTCCCGCCCTTCGATAGACTCCTCAATAAGGATTTTGCTGTCGTATTTAAAAGCCTCTTTAACGGCATACTCGAATTGCTTGTGGTCTTTGACTTTATTGATGCCCACGGAAGAGCCAAGGTTGGCGGGCTTAATGAAAAACGGCAGGCCCAAGACTCGCTTGATATCGTCGAACTCTATACCGGTCCGAGAAAACCGATCAAAAACAAGAAATGGAACGATGGGAATTCCGGCATCTCTGAGCAGGCGTTTCATCACATCTTTGTCCATGCCCACGGCCGAGCCCAAGACTCCGGCGCCGACAAAAGGAAGATCGGCTAATTTCAACAGGCCCTGAACGGTTCCATCTTCGCCGAAAGGGCCGTGAAGCACGGGAAAAACCACGTCGATGGCGCCTATGGTTTTTAAATCCGACAGTTTCGCCAAGGGATTCCTTCTTTTTCCCGGCACCAAAGCGAGGCTTTTGCCTCCCCGGTTTATCTTCATTGACTTAAGCAATTTAGACACCTCGCTCAAGTGCCACCGGCCCTTTTTATCGATGGCGATCAAGACGATGTGATATTTCTTTTTATCGATGGCCTCGACGATATTCTTTGCCGACTGAAGAGAGATCTCATGTTCCGCCGACTTCCCTCCAAAGAGAATTGCTACGCGGAGTTTCTTCTTCATCTGCTAAATCGTCCTGCAGATGGGAACTAGCATCACAGGGGTGTGATTCAAAACGGTCGGAGCTTGGGGCAAGGTTTTCTCTCCTTAAAAACAGGGGCCATGCTAACAGATCTTTGC
>JAUXIP010000239.1 GCA_030620935.1 Deltaproteobacteria bacterium
AGGCTTCATCGATCGTCCTGCCGACGGTGACGATGCCGTGTCCTTTGATCATGATTCCTGCAGCTTTGTCGAGCACCCGCGCCAGGTCCGCTCCCTCCGTGTCGTCCAAAATGTAAATGGGCCTCGGATAGATAGGAACCCCTCCTTCGAACTGAAACGATTGCATGTGAACGCAGGCGACCGGCTTGTCGGCCAGGCTTAGGGCAACGCACATCGGCGCGTGCGAGTGGACGACGGCGTTGACGTCGGGTCTGGCCTTGAAAATCTCGGTGTAAATCGTCGACTCGCGCGGAATGGAGCCCACGCCCGAGAGCTTTTTAAGCGAGTAGTCGAAGCGAACCAGCCAATCATCGACCCTTTGCTCCTCGGGCCGGCGAAACATGTGCACGGCGATGGCGTTTTTCTCCGGCAGGCGGACGCCGACGTGTCCCCAGATATCCCCGATTTCCCACTCCAATATCTGAGCCGCGATCTTGAGCTCTTTTTCAAAAATCTTGGCGGTGCTTCGCGCTGCTTTCTCTCTCTGTTGTTTAGTCTCTTTCATGTTTCCCCCGTAGTGACTCTGCACGGTTGCTTGAAAACGTTTAACGCGAATAGGGCATCGGCGACTTAAGAAACGGCTTTCTTCTTGGCAGTGAAGGCGGCTGGGTTTTCGGCCTTGGCCGTCGACGAGAGGTAGCCGAAGTGCTCGCGCCAGTCGTCGCCGGACGGCAGAAGGCTCGCAAAACAATCGATGTGCGGGAACCGGTTCTGCTCGGCGGTACGGATGAGATGCGGCGGTTCTTTTCTCTCTTGCACAGTCTTCACGGCGTTCAACAGATACTTTCGCACCGCGATGACTGCCTTGTCGCTGACGCCCAGATGTTCTTTGCTGCGATCGTAAATCGGCCCCATGCTTTCGGTCACGCACGCGTCGTGGTTGAGAAAGTCTTCAATACCCGTGTAGTTGACTGTCTTCTGCGCCTCTCGATCTTGAAGGTAGTCATTGCGTGCGTTGCGGACGCGAAGGTAGTCCGGGCCGATCTGTTTTCGCCTGTGAACCTCCTCCTCTCTCACGGGACGGCTTCTCCTGAAACCGAGGTCGTAGCGCCAGGCGCGCGTATCGTCCAAAGGGACATACATGTGGATCTCGAAGCCGTCGAGTTCGCCGGGAGCCCGGCCCGCCGGAACACAACCGTAAACCGGCATGACCAAACTCGAAAACCTGACATATTGCTGGTCCGGACCTGCCTTGCGGATCGCAATCAATCGTAGGCCAAAATCAGTTTCATCGGTCTCGTAAACCGGCGACGGGTCGAGCCGCCAAACCGCGCGTGCCGGGCCCGGCGTGAAAGTTTGGTGCAACAAAGAGAGGTGGGAGGAGTCGCACTCGCCTTCGAGTCCTTGGAGGTAGTTGCACTCGAGTAGGGCTTTAGTCACGTAAGTCTGGTTCAAGGGGACCTGGGTCCATTCGTACTCGGGGAACAGCGGCATCTTCTCCTTCGGACCGAGGTAGGCGTAAATCACGCCGGCGGCCTCGCGCGTCGGGTAGGCGGTTTGTTGAACCTTTTTTTTGAAGTCGCTGTCCGGAGGCTCCGCGGGCGTATCCAACACATTGCCGTCCACATCGTATTTCCAGCCGTGATAGATGCAGCGGAGCCCGCACTCCTCGTTGCGCCCGAAATAAAGCGACGTGCCGCGGTGGGCGCAGTGCTCGCCGAGCAGGCCGATCCGTCCGTTGCTGTCGCGAAAGGCGACCAGCTCTTCCCCCAAAAGCCGCACGCGAGCAGGCGGGCTGTCGGGCGCCGGTATCTCCTCCGACAAAAGCGCCGGTATCCAGTAGCGCCGCATCAAATCTCCCATCGAAGTTCCCGGTCCGGTCCGGGTCAAGAGCTCATTTTGTTCTTTTGGGAGCATGAACAGTCTCCTTTTAGCTCTGCAAAATCCCCTCGGGGAAAATTTCCTGATAAGAAGGCTTTGTGCGGATCATCCCTTGCTCGTGATTGTGCCGGATCATTGCGTCGATGGTGGATCGGTTGGCCTTGATCCCGTATTGAAACGGATCGCCCCAGGCCTCGAATTGCTCTTTGAGCCGCTCCCGGAGATAGACCACCGAGAAACCCGCGCGGTCGCTCAGGATGTCATCATAGGCCATCTTTTTTGCCTGGTCGAAGGCGGTGTAAAACTTCGCCGCCAGATCAGGCCGCTCGCGGTCGAGCTTTTTGCTCATCACGATCAGGTGCGCGGGCGTATAGAGGCCGGTCTCCTGATAGAGCTTTTGATCCTCTTCCATATAGTTGGGGAAAAGGCGCTTGACCTTCGGATGGTTTTCGAGCGTCTCGAATAGCTTGGCGTCCGAGATATCCGTGATGATCGCATCGACGTCGCCATCAACCAGCCGCTCCACCATATGCTTCTTCCCGTCGACGTAGTCGATCTTTGTCTCCTGATCGTGCACCGGAAAAACTTCTCTAGCCTGCACGACCCACCGAAGCTTCTTGAGATCGACGCCGTACCGATCCTGCAAAAGCCCCCGGACCCAAACCGTAATCCCGGTCCTGTACGTCCGCGTGCCGATTCTCTTCCCCTCTAAATCCTTAGGCGACCGGATACCGGAGTCCGCATGGCAAAAGATCAACTGAAAGACCGGCTTGCGCTTCGAAAACACCGGCAGGCCGATCAGCTCCCAACCGGCCTCGATAGCGGGGAGAAAATATCCGACGTTTAAATCCCGCAGGCCAAAGTTGCCGGCTTTGAGCTTGGGATCTTCTTTGGAAACCATCGACGAGGCTTTGACCGGCTTGAGCTTCACCCCCTCGACCTCCACTCTTCCCTCCAAGAGCGGCATCGTGATGTCATAGCGCATCACGGGAATTTCAATTTCTAACAGTTCACCTGTCGCCATCGTCTATTCTCAATCCGGTTTGTGCCGGTAGAATCGCGCAGAGCGCTTATCACTGTCAAGACCAGAGAGATATGAAAGGGAGGCTCGAAATGTATGAGGTGAGCGATTAGTTGACGTGGCTCCAGGCGCGGTAGGAGCTGCGCACCAGTGGCCCGGACTCGACGTGGCGGAAGCCCAGCTTCTGAGCCGCAGCCTTGAGCTCCTGGAACTCGTCCGGAGTGACGTACCGTTCGACAGGGAGCTGATTGGTGGATGGTTGGAGATACTGGCCCAAAGTAATGATGTCGCAATTGATTTCGCGCAGATCATTCAACGTGTTCATGACCTCGTCAAAGGTCTCTCCTACACCAAGCATCATTCCCGATTTCGTCAGAACACCTTCCCGCATGCCCTTGGCCGCTCTTAGAAGATCCAGCGAGCGTTGGTAAACGTGGCCTACCCTGACTTTTTTATAAAGCCGCGGCACGGTTTCGATATTGTGGTTTAGGATGTCGACGCCTGAGTTCACTACCGTTTTTAAAGCACCAACGTCTCCCTTGAAATCAGGAATAAGCACCTCTACCCGGATACCGGGTTTCAGAGTCTTGATCCAGAATACGGTTTTGGCGAAGTGGGCCGAGCCGCCGTCGGGAAGGTCGTCCCGGTCTACCGAGGTGACGACGATGTGCTCCAATCCAAGCTCTTTCACGACCAGACCCACGTTGCGCGGCTCCTCGGGATCCAGCAGAGTCGGTTTGCCTTTGTCGATCGCGCAAAAGCGGCAACCGCGGGTGCAAACATCCCCCAAGATCAGGAATGTAGCTGTGTTGTGCCCCCAGCACTCGCCGATATTCGGGCAGCGCGCCTCCTCACAGACACTGTGGAGGTTGTGCTCCCTCAGAATACGCTTCAGGCGGAGATAGTTGGGATTGCCTGGAGGTCTGACTTTGATCCAATCCGGATGTCTTCGAGGCATAGTTCTTTTAAATCCGTGTAGCCGAACTTTTGGATAAAATGCTGAACGAAATTGTCTTTAACCTGCTCTAATGATATTTCCCGCCCAATTTCCATTTGGAGCGAAGTCATCTCGGCCCAAGTGAGACCGCAGGGAATGATCCGCTGGAAGTAGGCGAGATCGGTATTCACGTTGAGCGCCAAGCCGTGATAGGTGATCCCTCTCCTTACTGCAACACCGATAGACGCGATCTTTCTGTCTCCAATCCAAATACCGGTCCAGGGAGGTTTGCGTGTGGCTTCGAGATTGAAGTCCTTTAGCGTGCGAATCACCGCCATCTCAAGATTGCGCAGATAGCAATGGACGTCTTTTCTCAATTTCGATCTGAGATCGATCAGGGGATAGACGACCAGCTGGCCCGGTCCGTGATAGGTTACGTCCCCGCCGCGGCCGGCACGAATAACCGGCACGTCGCCAGGAGCCAAAACGTTAGCCTCCTTGCCGCCCCGACCGAGGGTATAAACATGGAGATGCTCGACCAGGAGAAGGATGTCCGCAAGACGTTCCTTTTGTTTTCTCTCCAGCAGCCTCTCTTGGAGACGCAGGGCCGCAACGTAATCCATCCCGCCCAAGTCTTTGTAAAGCA